>JAFRXJ010000052.1 GCA_017441525.1 Acholeplasmatales bacterium
AGGATCAAACTCTCCAAAAAAAATTCTATTTTTGTTTGTTTAATGCTTTTGCTCAATTCTTAAATCGAATTGTTGTTTGTAATTAACAATACGTTTATTTCGTCATATATAGTTTTCAAAGACTCAAAATTCTTGCACATTCGGTTGAGTGTGCTTGTTTAGTATAACACTACAAAAATATATTGTCAATATAAATTTTATCTTTTTTGTAAAAAAATTATTAAAAAATAATATTGGCTATATTAAGCCATTTTTAACACTATTTTAAAATAAAAAATCGGTCCGAAAACCGATTAATTAATTATTCCTTAAAGAGGCAATTTCTTCTTCTGTTAATAGTCTATATTCTCCTCTTTTTAAAGAAGTGTCAAGTTCTATATTACCAAACTTAATTCTTTCAAGATATACTACCTCACAGCCTACATGTTCCATCATCTTTTTTATTTGATGAAATTTACCTTCATAGATAGTAATATATGCTTCATTATTACCTAAATTCTCAAATATGGCAGGCTTAGTAAAATAATCATCTATTTGGAATCCTTTTTTAAATATATCTATAAAACTATCTTTATATTTACCATCATATTTTACATAATATTTTTTACCAACATGATTTTTAGGTGATAAAAGTTTATGAGCAAGCTGTCCATCATTAGTTAATATTAATAAACCTAATGTGTCTATATCTAATCTACCAATAGGAAATAGATTTCTAGATTCATATCCAGAAATTAAATCTAGGACTGTAGGTAGATTACCATCATATGTAGCACTTATTACATCTTGTGGCTTATTTAACATAATATAGATGAATTCTTCATATTTAATTTTTTCATCAAATATAACAATTTCACTAGATTCATCTACTTTAATATCATCAGATTTAACTATTTCACCATCAACTGATACAAAGCCTTTTCTAATAAGTTCCTTTACTTCTTTTCTAGACCCATATCCCATATGGGCAAGCATCTTATCTAATCTAATCATTTTAGTCATTCTTTTTTTCGTATCCATTAGGATTATTCTTTTGCCAATTCCATGCATCTCTTGCCATATCATCTATATTATATTTAGCAATAAAGCCAATTTCATTCATAGCCTTAGCAACCTTAGTATAATTTGCAGTTACATCGCCTTCTCTTCTTGGAGCGATTTTATATGGAATAGGCTTTCCATATGCCTTTTCAAATGCGTGTAATACATCAAATACACTAGAACCCTTACCTGTACCTAGATTATAAATAACTACACCTGGCTTAGACTCTAACTTTTTAATTGCACAAACATGACCATAAGCTAGGTCACATACATGGATATAATCTCTAATACATGTTCCATCTGGAGTATCATAATCATCTCCAAATATATTTAAGCATTCTCTCTTTCCAACCATTACTTGAGTTATATATGGAGCTAGATTATTAGGAATACCATTTGGATCTTCTCCCATCAATCCTGATGGATGAGCACCAATCGGATTAAAATATCTTAAAATTGCGATATTAAAATTAGGATCAGATTTTGATAAATCCATTAATATTCTTTCAATAAATAATTTTGTTGTTCCATAAGGATTAGTAGTTCCACCAGTTGGGAATGTTTCATCTACTGGAACAGATGTTGGATCGCCATATACAGTTGCTGAAGATGAAAAAATAAAATTATAAACCTTATGCTTTTGCATTTCTTCTAATAATACAACTGCACCATATATATTATTTTCATAATACTCAAGTGGAATTCTTACTGATTCACCAACTGCCTTAAGACCAGCAAAATTAATTACACAATCTATTTTATTTTCATCGAAGATTTTATCCAATATTTCTCTATCTCTAATATCACCTAAATAAAACTTTGGTCTAACATTAGTGATAGTTTCAATTCTATCTAAAACTATTTCCTTTGAATTACTTAAATTATCTACAATTACTACATTGTATCCTAAATTAATTAACTCAACTACAGTATGAGAGCCGATATAACCTGTACCGCCTGTAACTAAAATATTTTTCATATTTTTCTACCTCATTTCCATTAGTTATTTTAACATATAAAATAACAAAAAACAATCTACGCAAGCTACGTAGATTGTCTTATGTTTTATTCTGTTCTTAAAGCTACAACTGGATCTTTCTTTGCAGCACTTCTTGCAGGAATTAATCCTGAAATTGAAGTTAATAATACTGATACTAATACCATTATTAATGCGATAGGTACTGTTAAATGTGCAATTGATCTAACCATACCATTTGATAATGTAGCAACTATTATATTTGCTATAATACAAAGCACTCCAGTGACTACTATACCTATGACACCTGAGCCAAATCCAATAATGAATGTTTCTGCGTTGAATAAATGAGAAACATCTTTCTTTCTACCACCAAGTGATCTAATAACACCAATTTCTTTAATTCTTTCCATTACAGATACATAAGTAATTATCGCAATCATTACACTTGATACTACAAGTGATAATGCAGTAAATGCTACTAATGCATATGTAACTATATTAATTAATTGATTAATAATATTAACTATTAAACCAACTGGGTCAGAATACTTAATTTCAGTTCTTGCTGGATCATCAGAATATAATACATATGTTTCAGCATAACCAGCACTATTCATTATCTTATTATAATCTTCATCAAACTTATAAATCTTTAAAGTTTCCTTTGAAGACCACTTATCTAAATAATTTGTAACTAAATCCTTATCTTTAAAATTATTAGGATAGATATAGATTGCAGTAGGAAGTGTTGAGCCTCCAACAGCTTCTAATGATAATGTCTGAGTTCCACCAAGTATTTTATCAAGACCAGGTATTATCTTTAATATTTGAGATAATGCGTTTGATTCAGCAACATATAACAAATCTGTATCAACGCCCCATATCTTTTTATCATCATCAGCTAAATCTTTATTGCCTACAAGATCATCATCTGTCTTTTCCCAATAATAATCTAGGTTATATGAAATTTGGAATTCAAATTTTCCACCATAGAAATAATATTTTTTATTTTCAACTGGTGTTGTATCTCCTGTTAAAACATATTTACCATTATCATCAATTTCATATAATCCTGCTTCTTGAGGATTCATTACATCCTCTACCTCAGTATAGATATCTCTAGACATAGGATTACTAATTGTTCCACCAACGCTGTTAATAATCCCTGCAATTTGTGATTTTTTGTTCTTTTTTATCATATGTCTCGCAAAGTCTTCTTGATATAAAAGACCAGTTTCTAGTGCACCATATGATACACCTTTTTTAGGTTTAACAATACCAACAACATTTAATGTTTCTTTTTGGTCATCTAAAGATGAACTTGGATTTTTATAACGATAATTATAATTATTTACTAATGGATTAGAAGAATCTGATGTTCTTTCAAATATTGCGTTATTTGGATACCAATAGAATTTTCTATTTAATATTTCATCATATTGGAAACGATCTTTAAATATTGGTTCATCAACATGATTATTCATTGATTTATATACTAAAGCATAGAATTCTTCTTGTGAATAATATCCTAATTGAGCTAATACTAAATCTGATAATGAATTATTATCATCTAATACTAACACTAAATCATTTTTATTAGTAGGTAGGCTTCCTGCCACAACATCATATTGTGTCTTAATATAATCATTATTAGGAACACATTGGCTTAAAGGTGTTGAAAGTCCAGTGATTGTATCAGAATATTTAGCAAATTCTTCACTTAAATGAGTGATTGCTTGGGCGTAAATAGCGTTTATCGCAGTTAGAGAATATACACCATTTCTCATTCTCTCTTCAGCTCTTGTTGTACCTACAGTGTAATCTGTATATAAATTATTTCTTATTTCAATACCATAATCTAATGAGATTGCTTGATAATATTCTTCAGGCATACTCTTAACGAAATCAACATATTGCTGATTGATTTCATTTTTACTAGTTATTGAAGTAAGCTCCTTTTGATTTTTCATTAAATAATCAATGATTTTATTAACATTAACCCAATCACCTTTTTCCATAGCCTCAGCTTTAGTTCTTAAAGATGATGAATTCATCAATGTTGTTAAATCTATTGATGATTCAGTAACTCTAATTGGGTTACCTGATAATAAGTCATCTTGTACACTTGTAATATAGTCTCTTACACCAGTAGATACTGATAAAACTGATGCGACACCTATAATACCTATTGAACCTGCAATACCAACCATGATTGTTCTTGCACGCTTACTCCAAAGGTTTCTTGCAGATAATTTAAATGCTGTCCAGAAAGACATTTTAGCTCTTTCTTTAGAATTTTTTTCTTTCTTGAATTTCTTTAGAGCTTTTTCATCATTTTGATCAATCTTAGCTAATTCAGCTTCATATTTTTCTTTTTCTTCTGCCTCAATAGCCGTAATTTCTTGTTGTTCCTCTTCTTCAGTAAATGGATTAGAGTCATCAACAAGCTGACCATCCAAGAATTTAACTATTCTTGTTGAATACTTATATGCTAAATCAGGGTTATGAGTAACCATGATTACTAATTTTTCATTTGCGATTTCTTTAATTAAATCCATTATTTGAACACTTGTTTCAGTATCAAGTGCTCCAGTTGGCTCATCAGCTAAAAGAATTTCAGGCTCGTTAACTAATGCACGTGCAATGGCAACTCTTTGACATTGACCACCAGATAATTGATTTGGATGCTTATTATATTGATTTTTAAGTCCAACTCTATCTAGGGCTTTTTTAGCTCTCTCTACTCTTTCTGCCTTTGAAATACCAGAAATAGTTAAAGCTAATTCAACATTTCCAAGTACAGTTTGATGAGGTATTAAATTGTAACTTTGGAAAATGAAACCAATTCTATGATTTCTATATACATCCCAATCTCTATCAGTATATTCTTTTGTTGACTTTCCATTAATAAATACATCACCTGATGTATATTTATCTAGTCCACCAATAATATTTAATAATGTTGTTTTACCGCATCCAGAAGGTCCTAGAATAGAAACAAACTCATTCTTTCTAAAACATAGGTTTACTCCCTTTAATGCTTCAACAGTCATGTCACCAACATAATAGTTCTTGACTAAGTCTTTTAGTTTAAGCATAAAACCAACTCTTTTCTTTTAAAATACATGTTGTTATTATATTATAGTTTATTAAAAAAATAAATACGATTTTTATGTGAAAATATGAAAAAGGATTGCACATCATTATGCAATCCTTTGTTTTTTTTGATTAAATATCTAAATCGTCGTCATCCTTCTTTTGAGCACGATCTGAATTTTCATTAATGATTTTTTCAGTATCCTCATCGAAGAAATGAATATGATTTAAGTCAATAACTAGCTTTAATGGTTGACCTGGAGCTAAGTCTGCTCTTGAAGGAACAGCAGCGATAACTGGGTCTCCATCAATGCTTGTATAGATATTAGTTTCAGCACCTAATAATTCTGATAATTCAACTGTAATGTCTACAACGCCTTGAGGCCATGCTTCAAACATTTCAGGATTTTGATTATCATAAATATCTTCTGGTCTAATACCTAAGATAACATCTCTATTTTCATATCCTAATTCTCTTGGATATTTTAATTTTCCTTCAGGAATACGTAATGTATAGTTTCCTTTTTGAGAAACGAATGTACCATTATCCTTTAAATGACCATGGATAAAGTTCATTGGAGGTGTACCAATGAATCCACCAACGAATACGTTAGCTGGTGTAGAATAAATATCTCTTGGAGCACCAACTTGTTGGATTCTACCATCTCTCATAACAACGATTCTTGTTGCCATTGTCATGGCTTCGATTTGGTCATGTGTTACATAAATAGTTGTACAACCTAATCTCTTATGTAATTTAATTAACTCACCACGCATTGTTACACGTAGTTTAGCATCTAGGTTAGATAGTGGTTCGTCTAGTAAGAATACGCCTGCATGTTGAACGATTGCACGTCCTAATGCAACTCTCTGACATTGACCACCTGACAATTGACG
Organism: Acholeplasmatales bacterium; assembly: GCA_017441525.1. Taxonomy (GTDB): domain Bacteria; phylum Bacillota_I; class Bacilli_A; order Acholeplasmatales; family Anaeroplasmataceae; genus Anaeroplasma. The sequence goes on from JAFRXJ010000052.1 coordinate 6,017, forward strand.
AGGGAAACGAGATAGGAATGGCTCAAGACCTAAAATCTTAGCTGCTTCTGCAACACGTTTAGAAATTTCCTCTCTTGACATACGTCTAATTTGTAATGCGAATGCCATGTTATCAAATACAGTCATATGTGGATATAATGCGTATGATTGGAATACCATTGAAATACCACGGTCCTTAGGGCTGATATTGTTCATTCTAACATCATCAATATAGAAATCTCCTGATGTAATATCTTCTAGACCTGCGATCATACGAAGTGTAGTTGATTTACCACATCCTGAAGGTCCAACGAAAATAATGAATTCTTGATCATCAATGTGTAAATTGAAATCAAATACTGCTTGAACTCCATTAGGATAAATCTTATTAATGTTTTTTAAATCAAGTGTAGCCATAATATACCTCCTAGCTTACATTTCAAAAATATTATACTTTTTTATTAAAACATTTTCTATGTGCACATTGCACAAAAATAATGCATTTATTGTATTAACATATATAGGATATAGGCATCTATAAATACCCTTAAATCAAATCCTGATATTTCTTTAAGCTTATCAAGCTTATATATCATTGTATTTCTATGAATAAACATTGCCTTAGATGCTTTACTAACATTTAAGTCATTTTCAGCAAATCCTCTAATGAAATCTTCTCCAACACCTGTTGAATCCAGTATATAATTTAAGACTTCTCGTCTATTGTGGATAATAGGCTTTTGTAATAATAATGATTTAAAATTATATACTCCTGCTGGGATTTCATTATTAACAAAAATTGGAAGTATTACCTCAAGCTCACTAGCTAATTTAGTCTCATCAAAATCACTAGATATATATGAAATAAATGAAGTCATTAAATCCTCGCTTAATGAATTTAATATTCTAATTATATCTTCATCATTTTTATATTCATGATAAACAATAATATAATCATTTTCTTCTTTTATTTTTATATTTACACCTAATAAATTCCTTACGATATTTATTAACATTTTAGAATCATTAAAATTTCTAATTATTATAAATCTCATCGTAACTACCTCAAAACTATTTATATTATATAATAATTTTTAATTATATAAAAGAAAAAAGAGACCAAAGTCTCTTAATTATTATTTTCCTTAAGGATTTCAGGTATAACCTCTCTAACCTCAAGTCCATACATTGTTAAATCAATATTTGAATCTGCAGTAATAACTATGCTATTAGCATTACTAACTGCATCTTCAATCATCTTTTCAAAATCAAATGATTTTTCGTATGCTTCTGCCTTTTCAATCTTAGGTTGTGTTGCAGGAGCCTTTGGTACATATACTGTACAACAATCTTCAAATGGCTTAATTGAAAGTTCAAAACAGCCAATCTTCATTGATCTATCAATAATATCACATTTGTCAAATGTGACAAGTGGTCTTAAGATAGGGAAATTAGTTACTGAATTAATTGTGTTCATTGAAGCTAGGGTTTGGCTTGCAACCTGACCTACAGACTCACCATTAATTATACAAAGACAATCTCTTTTCTTTGCTAATCTTTCAGCTATTCTATACATCATTCTTCTCATTATTGTAATATTATAGCTTTCAGGAATATTATCTAATAATGCCATATGAATCTCTTTAAAAGGAATCATATGTAATCTAATTCTATTTTTAGGTGCATATTTAGCAATTACCTTAACTAAATCTACTACCTTTTGAGCTGATTCAATAGATGTTAAAGGTGTTGATTCAAAATGAATACATTCAATTTCAATACCTTGTTTCATTGCATAATATCCGGCAACAGGTGAATCAATTCCTCCTGATAACATTAAAAGCCCTTTTCCTGCAACACCTACAGGAAAACCACCCATCGCTCTAATTTGAGTGTTATAGATATAGCATTGACCTCTTCTTATTTCTAGGTGTAATACTATTTCAGGGTTATGTACATCTACATGTAATAAATGATTATTAGCTAATACATATCCTGATACAGCTTTAGTCAATTCTAAAGACTGCATTGGAAATGATTTATCAGCTCTTTTTGATTCACATTTAAATTTAACATCTTTTGTTACTACTTCATTCATTAAATTTAAGGCAGTCTTTTTAATATCATTTAAATCATTAGAGCATTTAACTACTAATGAATAAGATGAAATACCTGATACTAAATTTAATCTTTCAATAACCTTACTTACATCTTCATCATTTAAATGAATATAGATACGATCATGTTGAATTTCAATTTCAACTGCTAGTCCATCTAGCTTCTCATATACTAAAGAATATAATCTTCTTAAAAATACATTTTGGTTTTTACCTTTTAGGGTTAAATCTCCAAGTCTAACTAAAATCTGGTTGTATATCATAATAATACCTCCTAGGCTATATACGGGCTAATTATATCATAATTAATATTTAATTCAATAAATGAAAAAGAAAAAGGTATCATCTAGATACCTATTGTTTAAATAATGGCGAAAAAAGTTATAATCATTTTTCATCTCCCCATTTCCATATGTCATTTTTACTTGATTTTTTATATCTTAATTTGGGAGCAGGTTCTATATAAATATAATTTTCTTTCTCTGGAACTAATAAATTCAAATTGCTAATTAGGTTTAATCCATCTAATACTCTTATCATAGTAGCAAAACTTGTGTCGGCACCATTTTCTATACTACTTATAGTTCTAGGTGATACTCCTATTTTTTTTGCAAAATCATTTTGAGTAATAGAAAGTCCTATTCTATATTCTCTAATTCTTCTTCCTATTTCTTTTAAAACAACTTCTATATTGTATAAATTATCAATTCTCATAACCATCACCTTGATTGTATTTTACCACTTTTTTGATTAATATGCAAGATATTGCAAGTTATACTTGAATTTATTCTATAATATGCAAGATATTGCAAGTTATATAAAATTTTTATGTAAAAAATAAAAAGAGGCTCTCACCTCTTCTTCTAAAAAATATATTAAGCCATTTAAAGGCATTGTTATTTATAGCCCCAGGACGCAAAAAAGTAAAAAATAAGGGGGAAAGATCCTGGGGATAGTATTATAGTTAGTTTTAACTAACCGATTATTATTTTACTATAAATAAAATATATGTCAATACCTAAAATATAAAAAATGCAATAAAATTACAAAATAGATTTGACACTACAATTCCTTTTTGTTATAATGTCATAGCGTGGGTAAAAAGCAGCAGCTTAAATATCTTAGTAAATATCTTAAAGCATTATAGTTTAAATAGTAACCTTCGCTGCTTGATGGTGAACATTTAGTTTAAGATATCCTAATTGATTATATGAGCATCGATTTTTACTCCAAAAATAAATATTATTAGAGGAGGACAACAACATGTCAAGATTTACAGGTTCAAGTTGGAAGGTATCTCGTCGTTTAGGCTATTCAATTAGCGAAACTGGTCAAGAGATTATCAAAAGAAAATACGCTCCAGGCCAACATGGTGCAAAAAGAGGCAAATTAAAAGAATATGCCGTACAATTACAAGAAAAGCAAAAAGTAAGATTTACTTATGGTATGTCTGAAAAGCAATTCAGAAGAATTTTTGATCAAGCAGCAAAAATGGAAGGTAAGACTGGTGAAAACTTCTTAAAGTTATTAGAATGCCGTCTAGATAACATCGTTTATCGTTTAGGCTTCGCTACTACTAGACCACAAGCTAGACAATTAGTTAACCATGGTCATGTATTAGTAGATGGTAAGAAAGTTGATATTGCTTCTTACAAGCTAGTTCCAGGTCAAACTATTTCATTAAAGGATAAAGCAAAAGATTTCAAGATCGTTAAGGAAGCTTTAGCAGCTAAGGTTTCTAGACCTGAATATGTATCTTTCGATGCAGACAAGGTTTGTGGTACTTTAGTTAGAATTCCTGAAAGAAACGAATTCTTACCAGAAATCAACGAACAACAAATTGTCGAGTTCTACAACAGAGCTTAATCAGTTTAAAATTAAAATCCCGAATAAATCGGGATTTTTTTTATGCTACTAATTCTTTTTGATTGTTATACCACTCAATTAAAAACTTTAATGAATCAAGGTCTACTGTTTCATATCCATAATTCATTCTATCTAATACTACTTTCTCATCATCAGTAAGCTTATTCTTCTTATTCTTTCTTTTTAACATCCATAATATAAGCTTCATCATTATTCTTTGGGATGGTTTTAGCATTCTCCATCTAATACCACCCTGTAGATAATATATATTTTCAAATTTAGATCTCTTTTTAATTAATTCTATTAATTCATCACTATATAAATTCATTCCTACAGCCGCAGCATATGCTATATCATATCTTTTAGCTTCATTTATTTTATATATCTTATCAGCCGCAATCCAAGAAAAATATATTATTTTATCATTTTTATTTAGCTTCTTCTTTGCTTCCTTTAATGTATAAATAGGAAGACCAACAGATGTGGCAAAAGAATATGCATATTGTTTTGTAAATCCTGTATTAGAATTATAAACTATCGCTTTTATCATAGATATCACCACTTATATGATAATATAAAATATGATAAATTAATAGTCTATTTTATTATTTTAATATATAATATTAATGAGGTATTATTATGTTTGAATTATATAAATTATATTTACCAATAAGTAAAAGAGAAATAAAAATAGAAATTTATATTCCTTCAGATTATGATGAAAATATATTATATGATTCACTATATTTATTAGATGGACAAAATGCATTTTTAGATTCACATGCCGCATTTGGAAGATCTATAAGGGCAGGAAGCTATATAGATTTTGCCAAATCTGAAATGAATAAAAATATTATAGGTATTGGAATTCATAATAGTGGTTCTGATAGAGGTAGAGTAAATGAATATTCACCGTTTTTAATTCAAAATGCTAAATTAGATAATTGGAAGAATAATGATGTATCTATATGTAATTCTTATTGTATAGATTTAATGAATACAATTATTCCATTTATTGAAAATAAATATAATATTTATAAGAATCCTAATAATAGATTTATATATGGTTCTTCTCTTGCGGCAACTACTGCCATATATCTAGCATTTAAATATCCTAATTCTTTTAACTATGTAGGTGCATTCTCTACTGCAACCTTCTTATTTGAAGATGAATTCTTCAAATTCTTAGAAAAGAATAAAATAAATAATAAAAATATATTCTTATATTATGGTAAAAATGAAACATCAGATGCATATAAAAAAGAAGGCTTATATGCAGAACAAGGTAATAAATTATATAAATTCTTTAAAGATAATAATATAAGAACTAAATTAGTAATATCAGCTAATGGTATCCATAATGAAGAAAATTGGGATAATCATTTCCTAGATTTTATAAATTTTATTTATAATGATGATATAGAATATAAAAAATAGGTCTCACGACCTATTTTTATTTTTTATATGCTTGATTAATTAAGAATGCATCAGCTAAAGCGATAGCTACTGCATCTTCACAAACAACCATTCCTCTTAAGATAATTGCTGCATCATGTCTTCCTGATATTTCAAGTGATGTAACTTTATTATCTCTATAGCTATAAGTTTCTTGTGTTTTACCAATTGAAGCTGTTGGCTTCATAAAGATTTTTAAATTAATAGGATTTCCATTAGAAATACCACCATTAATACCACCATTATTGTTAGTCTTAGTTGTTCCCTTTTCATCAATAATTGGGTCATTGAATTCAGAACCTTTTAACTTAACTCCATCAAAGCCAGCACCAAATTCTACTCCCTTTACTCCTCCTATTGAGAATAAAAGGTGAGATATAGTTGATTCTAGAGAATCAAAATATGGCTCTCCAAGTCCAATAGGTACACCCTTAACATTAATTTCAATGATACCACCAACTGAATCTCTATTCTTTACAGCATCTACTATAATATCATTGAATTTATTAGGATTAGTTTCTCCATATAAATTTACAATCTTAGTGTCAAAGCTAATACCCTTTAACATCTTCTTTGCTATTACTGCAGCACTAACGATACCTAGTGTTAATCTACCAGAGAAATGTCCACCACCTCTATAGTCATTATAGCCATCATATTTATTTTTTGCAGTAAAATCTGAATGACCAGGTCTTGGTTGGAATACTAAATTAGAATAATCTTTACTCTTTGTATTTTGATTTAAAAATCTTAAAAGGACTGGTGCACCTGTAGTATAACCCTCGAATACACCTGATTCAATGATTACATCATCAGCCTCTATTCTTGGTGTAGTACCTAAACCTCCAGATTTTCTTCTTGATAAATCTGATAAGAAATCTTCCTTATCTAGCTTAATGCCTGGCTTTACACCATCTACTATTACACCTACAGATTGTCCATGTGACTCACCATAAATGCTTACTCTAAATAATCTACCGAAAGTATTCATTAAATCATCTCCTTTACCCTTTTAATAATTACTTCAATATCTTGCCTACATTTTTTATCTTGCCAAATTTCTTCTGATTTTATAGCTTGTCCTACAAGCATATAAAAACCATTCATTTTAGAATTTGCATAACTTAAAATCTTCGTAATTTCTGGATTAAATATTAAATCTAAGACATATTTAGCTTTTTTAGCTATATTTTCATTAACTGGTGATGAATTGATATCAGGATACATACCTACTGGTGTTGCGTTAACTAAAACATCAATATCTCTTTTTTCTAATTCTTCATAAGATATAGTATTAGAATTCTTAGGATTTCTTGAAACAAATGTAACATTAGCACCTAAATCCTTTAATGAATGAGATACCGCAAGAGATGCTCCTCCTGTGCCTAATATATAGGCATTTTTATTTTGGCATTCAACACCAAAATAAATTAATTCTTCTTTAAATCCATAATAATCAGTATTATAACCAATTACCTTACCATTTTTAATAGCTACTGTATTAACAGCGCCTATTTCTTTAGCTTTTGGATCTATTTCATCTAGATATTTCATTATTTCTAGCTTATATGGAATTGTTACATTAAATCCAAAATATTTTCCATTTCTTAAATCATCAATTAAACCCTTAAGTTCATCTTTTGAGCATTCAATTTTTGTATAGTTTCCTTCTACATTCATTGCTTCAAAAATTGCAGTATGAACCTGTGGAGAATGACTGTGACCTAAATGTTCACCAATTAATGCATAATTTTTCATTATTTATTTTCCTTAAATTTATTAATAATATCATTTTGATAATCTTTAGATGCTTTTAAAACACCATCTAAAAATGTTTTATAATATGAGTCTAATTGTCTACTAGCTAGCATTTCAGAATTTTTAGATTTGATAATTTCTTCTCTTCCATTATCAAAAATAGGCATATTGTTTTCTGCCTTATATTCAGCAATCATTGAAACGGCAGCCATTCTTTTAATGAATAAATCTACCATTTGTTCATCTACTTCATTAATTACTTCTCTAGCTTCTTCTAATTTAGTTTTCATAAATTACTTTACCTCCAAGTGACTCAAATACACTCCAATAATTAGGATATGATTTAGAAACGCACTCTGCTCCTAATATCTTTATATCATTTTTTGCCCTTAAACACAACATACTTAAAGCCATTGCTACTCTATGATCGTTATGAGCATTTAATATATTGGCGTTAATTTCATTAACACCATCAATCTCCATACCATCTGATAGTTCTTTTACTTTACAGCCTAATTTGTTTAATTCTTCAGCCATACAAGTGATTCTATCACATTCTTTTATTCTTAATCTTTTCGCATTGATAAAAGATGAATGACCTTCTGACATTGCCGCTAAAACTGTAAGGGCAGGACCCAAATCTGGTGATTGACTAAAATCAATTGTAGCTCCTTTAGGATTTCCTTTAGCATTTAGTCCATTTTCATTAAATGAAATATTTCCACCAAAAGCTTTAATATCATCTAATATCTTCTTATCACCTTGATATGAATCAAATCTCATTGCCTTAAGGTTAATGTTAGCACCTAACATATCAGCTACTAAAAAGAAAGCTGATTGTGAATAATCACCTTCAATTTCATAATCATGAGCTTTATAATATTGATTTCCTTTAATAGAAAATGATTTATAATCATTATTTATTATTTCAATTCCATACATTTTTAGAATATCTAGGGTTAAATCAATATATCCTTTAGATTCTAAATCTGTAGTTATAATAATTTCACTATCAGATTCTAATAAAGGTAAGGCGTATAATAGGCCAGTTATAAATTGGCTAGATACATCACCTTTAACATAATATTTTCCTGGCTTTAACATACCATTTACATATAAAGGTAGGTATACATTATCTTCTTTTTTATATTCTATACCTTGTTCTTTAAATATATCTAAGAAGATATCTAATGGTCTATTAACTAAATTATTATGACCTAAAAAAGTAATAGGCTCTTTATTAGTTAGGGCAATAGGAATCATAAATCTAATAGTTGAACCAGATTCATTTGCATCTATTATATTTTCTTTTCTAATTATTCTTTTAACACCATATATCTCTAAAGATGATTCATGCTTAATGATTTTAGCACCACATGCTTCCATCGCACTAATTGTCGCATTAATATCATTTGAGAATAATACATTAGTAATAACACTTTTTCCCTCTGATAATGCGGCAGCTATAATCGCTCTATGAGATAAGCTTTTAGATGGTGGAATAATTACATCGCCTTCTAATTTTGAAGGTTTAATAATTATATTCATATTAATTTCCCAATTTCCTTTTCAGTCATCTTATAAATAACACATTCACCAAGCTTAGTTAAGAATATAAATCTAACAGTACCTGCGATGTTTTTCTTATCATATAAAACATCTTTTAAATAATCTTTATAATTATATTCTTCTGTTGGTAAATTATACAATTTTAATATATCTAATATAGGCTTATAACAGCTAGGATCAGTAACACCTAAGTCAATACCCATTTTAATAGCCATTAACATACCAATAGCTACTGCCTCACCATGCTTATAGCCATATTTTAATTCAATAGCGTGACCAAATGTATGACCAAAATTTAAGGTCATTCTTTCATTTAAGTCAAATTCATCTATTTCTACTACATGTCTTTTAACCTTTAATGATTCATAAATAATATTTTCATCAATTTCAGGTTTTGAATATAATGAATCTAATAATTCTTTATTACCTATAGCGCCATGCTTAATTAATTCACCCATACCATTATTAAATTCTCTATTGTCTAGAGACTTAATAGTTTCAGGATCAATTAATACCATAGATGGTTGTTTAAAGGCACCTAAAATATTTTTTCTACCATAAAAATCTATTCCTGTTTTACCACCAATAGATGAATCCATTTGAGCTAATAAGGATGTAGGAATTCCAACATATGGAATACCTCTAAATAGGCTTGATGCGACAAAGCCTGATAAATCTCCTATTACTCCTCCACCTAGGGCGATAATTAGATTATTTCTTCTTATTTCTTTTTTTAATAATTCTTCACAGATATAAGCATACTTTTCTAATGTTTTAGAAGCTTCTCCATGGGGAATTACTACATAGTCTACAACATAATCATTTTTTAAGGAATTAATAACTTTATTTAAATATAATTTTTCAACTATATCATCAGTGATGATAAAAATCTTATCGTTATTATAAACTTCCTTAATATATTTAGATAAGTTATTTAAAATACCATTTTCAATGTAAATTTTATATGAATGGTCCTTTAAATTAACTTTTAACTCTCTCATTCTACCATCTCTTTTCTGTGCTTAGTTGATTTAATGAATAATTTCTTTAATTCATCAGAGTCACTATCTTCTATAGCATCTTTAATCTTTTCTAATTGTTCAATAAAATTAGAAATATTTTCAGATAAGAACTTTTTATTTTCTAAGAATAATTCTGACCATAAATTTTCATTAATCATAGCGATACGTGTTAAATCTCTATAAGAATCTCCTATAAATAATTTAGTGTCTTCTTTTGTATCACTATTAACTAAAGCAACAGCTATAGCGTGAGCTAGCTGAGATGTATATCCAATCATATAATCATGAGATTTAGTATCTAGGATAGATATATGATTGAATTCTAAGCTTTCTCCTAATTTTCTTAACATATCAATATATTTTTCATCATATTTATGTCCTTTAATTGGAGTAATGATGAAATTAGCTTTAGTAAAAGATACTTCATGAGCATATTCGATACCAACTTTTTCTCTACCAGCCATTGGGTGATGTGCTAAATATGTGGCAGGAAGAGCTAATTTAGTAGCTTCAGAAATATAGCTTGATTTAATACCACATACATCAGTAATTAAAAGATCTTCTCTAAAAAATTTATTATATTTCTTTAAAAAATCAACAATATGGCTAGGATATGTTCCCAAAATAACCATATCGACAAATTCTAAATATTTAATTGGGTCTACATTTCCTTCTCTAATGTAGCATCTTGAAACTGCAAAATCAATTGCTGGTTGTCTATGATTTGAACCATATACCTCATGTCCTAGTTCTGTTAATTTTTTGGCATAGGCACCACCAATTAAACCTAGTCCTACTATTAATATCTTCATATTCTACATCTCTTTTTCTACGATCGGTGCGATTTGACGAAGCTTTTGCATCATACGATCGAATTTTTTTGGTTTTAAACTTTGAGCACCATCACATAAGGCATGTTCTGGGTCGTTATGTACTTCTACAATAATACCATCAGCTCCTGCAGCTAGTGCGGCCATTGATAAACCTTCTACCATTGTCCATCTACCACCAGAATGTGATGGGTCGATAAATACTGGTAGGTGTGATAATTCTTTTATAGCTAAAATAGCTGAAATATCTAATGTATTTCTTGTATATTTTTCAAAAGTTCTAATTCCTCTTTCACAAAGAATAACTTTATCATTTCCACCAGCCATAATATATTCAGCTGCCATTAGCCATTCTTCAATTGTTGCAGATAAACCTCTTTTTAGTAAGATTGGCTTATCAATCTTACCAAGTGCCTTTAGTAGGTGGAAGTTTTGCATATTTCTTGCACCAACTTGGATAATATCTACATTCTTAACGAATTCAGGAATCATATCCTCACTCATTATTTCAGTAATAATAGGCATTTTAGTTTCAGCCTTAGCTTCTTCTAATAATCTTAAGCCTTCCATCTCAAGACCTTGAAATGCGTAAGGTGAAGTTCTAGGCTTGAATGCACCACCTCTTAAAATCTTAGCACCAGATTCTTTTACAAGTCTTGCACATTCACATATTTGGTCATGATTTTCAACTGAACATGGACCTGCGATAACTGTAAATGTTCCACCACCAATTTTTATTCCATTAACATCAATAATAGTTGGCTCTGGATGGAAAATCTTTGATGCCTTCTTGTAAGGAACCTGAATTCTTGTTACCTCATCTACACCAGGAATACTATAAATTTCTTCTTCACTTAGTTTAGATGTATCACCAATGATACCAAATACCTTAAATGTTTCACCAGAAGCATCCTTTACTTGGTATCCTTTACTTGTAAAATATTCTATTAACTTCTTTATTTCCTTTTCATTAGCACTTTGTTTAGCTCTAATAATCATATATAATTACACTTCCACTTCTTTATTCTCTTATATTTTTAGTATAGCCAATAGCTATAATATTATTTCCATATTTTAATCCCATATTAGGAGATGCAGGTATTTTCTTAATACTTTTAAATCTCTTATGGACAAGTAATAACTTACTTTCAATTAATTTTAAATAATAAGAATACTTAGATGAATACAAAATAAATGGTGTTACTGCCGTATCATCCTTTAAATAATCTAAGTAATGCTTAATCAATGAAACTATCATATCTCTATCACGATCTTTAATTTCTGAATCCTTATGATAATCAACTATATATAAATTACCTTTTCTTTTCTCTTCTACTCTTTTTTCTTCATCTACGATATTAGATACATCAATATCATCTTTAGGATTTACAATAAGCATTAATGAATTCTTATATAAATCCTCCATTGAAAGAAAAGCCTCATCATATGTTTTTTCATTTTTTAATACTCTATCACATTCAATTGCCATTTGAGCAAGTATATGTCCTGTAGCCTTTGTTTGATAAAAATGAATACATTCACCATATGCTTCTTTTAACTTTGATATAACATCAGAATAATTTAATTCTAATGATGTAATTATTAAAATTTCTTCATATGATTCTAATGCGATATTAATATCATTTTGTAGATATTCAATATCAATTGGACATATTTCAGGATTACTCTTTGAATCAAATCTCAATCTATTAAAAAACTTTTCAGAAGACATATCTATATAATCAAAATATGACTCAATTTCAAAGAATTTAATCAATGATGGAATTGATGAAATAGAGTGAGGATGAGAAATATAATCTATTAAAGAATCTGATGTAACAAATATTTTAGTCTTCATTTTACAAAACCTCATTATGATTATATCATAATAGATAAAAAATAAGCAGGTTTTTTTATAACCTGCCTATTATTTTAATTATCTTCTTTTTTAAATTCTGTTAATCTTTTATAAGATAATTTCTTATCCTTATATTTTAATTCTAAATCAGTGAATAATAATTCAGATATATCTATATCATATACTTCACTAATTTTTAATACTGTAGATATTCTTAAATCAGTATCTTTAATAATTAAATTATGTACTGCCTGACGTGATATACCTAAGATTCTAGATAATTCAGATTGAGTGATGATTGTGTTAGATGTTAGATATTTTAGGTTTTTGTTGAAATATAATTCTTTCATTAAAATAATGGACCTTTCCATTCTTCATCTTCATTATAATCTTCTAATGAATCATCATTTTCATCATTATCATTATTAGTTTCAGAGGTATTTGTATCTTCTTTTGTTTCATCATTATTTGTAGTAGATTTACATGATGTTAATGAGAATAAAAATAATATAAAAGTCAAAAATAATATTTTCTTTTTCATAATACCTCCTTTAATTAGAATAAGAGGATGTCAAAATGACATCCTTCATTATTATTTTATAGATCTCCGCCTTCTGGATCATCCTTCCCAAAATCAAATGGATCATCCTGAGGACCAGAAACAGCAATGATATCTTCAAGTTCGATATCTTCATCTTTAATAGATGGTTTAATATAATCTCTCATCTAATAACCTCCTATGCAGCAACAACTGTTGTAAATTCTTCTGGTAATGTTATATCAGCGTGTTCAATAAATACTGTTGAATCATCAGTGAATGTTACAGTAAACTTACAATTAGTTAATGCTAGTCCTTGATATGCAGTCTTATTAATATTATTTAATTGATAGATAACATACATCTTATTATCTCCAGCTGCTTTAATCGTTGTTTCATTATTAACTATACTCTTATATAGTCTAGATACTTCAACAGTTCTTCCTTTACCATTGAATGTGAAAGAGAATTCAATTTTTGAAATATTTGCATAATCTGAATATGCAACACCGTCAATTGTTCCAATGAAACGTAACTTTGTTGAATCAGCAGTTGCTAATTCATTATATTGTGCATCAAAAGCTAAAGTAACATCATCAGCTATTGTTGGTTCTTCTTCAAAAGAAATATAATAGAACCACATAGAACCATCAGCTGAACCTAATTCATATGTACCTGCTTTAGAAATTTCTAATGTGAATCCTGCTAAAGAACTAGTTGATGCTGAAGCTTCAACTTTCGAAGTATCGCCATCTTCATATAATGCAAATGTTCTACTACCACTTGAACCATTCTTTGCCCAAACTGTAAGAGTACCTGCTTTAGAAACTGTTAGTGATATACCATTTTTATGATTATTTAAACTACCACCTGTTTTTATTGCTGCAGATGAAGTACCAAAATCACCTACTGTAGTCGTAGTAGTTTCAAAACAAGTATTTCCTGAATTAACTGTATAAATTGTACCAGTTAATACATATGTTGATTCCCCAGTTGCAGTATTACCATAAATACCATATCCTTTACCCATCAATGATAAATCTAAAGTATTTGAATCACTAATAACACTTGAACTCCAAGCTGCATATGTTGCATATAAATTCAAATCACCATCAATTGGTGTATCAAAATCAAAAGGATTATCATTACTGTCAACCCATTGAACAAAATCATAGCCCCATCTCGAACCTGAATATGAATATGCTGTTGTTGTTGTGCCTTCTTCAACTGAAGCAGTATGAACTAGGTTTTCACCGTCGTAATAATTAACATCATAAAATGTTGAACTTGTATTAGTTGAAATAACAACATCTATTTGCAATAAAACATAATTAGTTACTAAATCAATATCAAAAGATGTACCTGAAGTAATTGTCTCAGTTGCTGATGTTACTTCCCATTTAGTAGTAGATGTTTTTGATACACCATTAATCTTAATTGTTTTATTTTCTGAATAACCATATACTATACATTCAGCACGTTGTCCACTAGCCAATGTACCAATTGTAACAGTTATTTTTCTTGTTCCACCAACAATTATTTCATGATTCCATGACAAGTCTGTTGGATTAGACGTAGATGAACCACCTTTATAACCATAATCTGCATAGTTATTAGTTTTTGTGCCTGAAGTCCACGAAAAAATACCTGCAGTTATATTATCAGGATTTCTCTTTGTACCTGGATCCTTTGTTGAATCATAAGTATAGAATGATTCAGCAGTAACTGAATAAGTACCATCTACTGCATCTGCAGCAAATACTTTTGTCCCAATAACAGCCGCAAAAACTAACGCAATTGCACCAATCATAGATGCAATTAATAATTTAATTTTTCTCATTTTTTATAAATCCCTCCTTGTAAATTAGAAAAACGCGTATGAAAACGCTTATACATAAAAAATTGTAGCATATATATATATATATCAAGTGGTAACTTGACAAAAAGTTAACAAAAATTGAAATTTTTGTAAATGAAATAGTCTACAAAATAAAAAAACAGGTTTATTCAACCTGCTTTTCTAAATTTTTATATTGACTATCGTACATATCTTTATAAACTGGACAGTCTTTATAAAGTGCATCGTGTTTACCTTGACCTACTATATTTCCATCTTCAAATACAATAATAGAATCTGCTTCTTTTATTGTAGATAATCTATGGGCAATAATAAATGTAGTTCTTCCTTTCGCAATAACATTCATTGCGTTTTTAATCTTTTCTTCTGTATCAGAATCAATATTAGCTGTTGCTTCATCTAGAATAACTATCTTAGGATTTCTTAATAAAATTCTTGCGAAAGCTATTAACTGCTTCTCACCTAAAGATAGGTTTTCACCTCTAAATGAAACTGGTGCGTAAATACCAAGTTCATTCTTCTCTATTAAATGAGATGCACCAACCTTATTGATTACATCAATAACTATATCATCTGGATAATCACGACCCATTGTAATATTTGATTTAATAGTTCCTGCAAATAAGGCAGGAGATTGTAATACAATACCTAAATTTCTTCTATATGATGCTTTATTATATTTATTGATTTCTTCTCCATCAACATAAATATGACCTGAATCATAATCATTAAATTCTAATAATAAATTCATTAATGTAGATTTACCAGATCCTGTTTGACCAACAATACCTATAGTCTTACCTTGTTCAATATCTAAAGATATTCCATTTAAAACTTGTTTATTTTCTACATAAGAGAATTTAACATCTTCAAACTTAACATTTCCTTCTATTTCTGGTGCCAACTGACCATCAAAGATTCTTAAATCATTAGGCTCATCAATAAACATATATACTCTTGTTGCGGCTACAATAGAATCTTCCAATTCATTTAGATTATTAAATATTGTATTAATTGGGTTAATCATCTTATCTAGATTTTCAACGAAGGCAGATATTAAACCAATTGTTACACCAACACCCATAACATTAATAGTGCTATATCCTAAGAATAACAATAACCCAATTTCTGCTAATCTTTTAATAAATGATAATAATTCCCAACCAAAATAAATATTTAAGGCATTAGCTTTTCTATCATTTTTAACATATCTCCATGTTAAATCATTGTATTCATTTAACATTTCATCTTCTTGATTAAAATCTTGAATGATTGGAGTACCTACTATTAATTCATTCAATTTACCTGTTATTCTAGATCCTGTTTCTCTTAAATCAACATAATATGAATGTACTTTTCTTCTATATAATGTAATCCATACAGCTATAATAGGAACAATAATTAATATTAGAAGGCCTAACATAGGCTCCATAATAATAACACCTACATAAACTATAGTAATATTAACTAATGCGTTAATTATTTGAAACATTGTTGTATAGAATACTCTAACTCCACCAGAGTCAGATGTTATCTTGGCAACAATCTTTCCATCTGGCTCTAAAGAATAATAATCAACTGGTAAAAAATTAATCTTTCTTATAGCCTCTTCTCTTATTCTCTTTTCTATTCTCATACCTGTTAAGGTATTAACATATTGGAATAGATATCTAGAGATAGATAATACAACAATTAATACACCATAAATAATTATATATTTAACAATCAAATCATAATCTTCAAATGGTAATAATTCATCTAAAATATATTTAGTAACAAATGGAGTAATAGCGTTAATAGCTGAAATAAATAAACATAAGAATATAGTTAAGAAAACTAATCCTTTTTCTTTTTTAATATAAGGCATAGTCTTCTTTAGAAGGGTTGATTTTTTAAGCATTTCTTTCTTTGCCATATTATTCACCCTCCTTATTCATTTGTTGATTCTTAAACTGAGTATAATACCAGCCCTTATTTCTCATAAGCTCTCTATGAGTACCAGATTCTACTATTTTACCCTTATCTAGGACAATAATATTATCTGCCTGCATAACTGCTGATAATCTATGAGCAACAATTATATTTGTCTTATTTTTTCTATAATCATTTAAAGTATCAATAATATTAGCTTCTGTCTTACCATCTACTGCAGATAATGAATCATCTAATATTAAAATATCACTATTCTTTAAAAACGCTCTAGCAATTGCGAGTCTTTGTTTTTGCCCACCGGATAATGTAACACCATATTCTCCAACAATAGTATCTAATCCATATGGTAGATTATCTAGATCCTTTTCAAAATCAGCTAATTTAATTGCTTCATGGATTTCATCATCAGATGCATCTTTTTTACCTAATTTAACATTATCATAAACACTTCTTGAGAATAGGACATGTTCTTGTGGAACATAAGATACTATTTTTCTTACAGATTCCTTATGATAATTATCAATTGGCATTTCGTTTAAATAAAGCGTATCAGCATCTATTGGAAGCTGTCTTACAAGCTGTCTTACTAAAGTTGATTTACCAGATCCAGTTTTACCAACAATACCTAAGGTTTTACCTTTTTCAATCTTTAAATTAATATCTTTTAATGAATAGAATGTATCACCTTGATATTTAAAAGAGAAATCTTTAAATTCTAATAATTCTAAGCCAGATGCGTCTTTCGCATTTACTTTATCAATTACACTTGATTTAGAATCATATACTTCATTTAATCTTTCAGCTGAAATCATTGATTGATAGAAATTATTTACTAAATTACCAATGGCTGTAAGTGGTTGTTGGAATAAATTTAAATACATTACAAATTGAACTAACTGAGCTATTGTTATTTCTGATAAATAATAGAAATACGCACCTAATGCATAACAAATAACTGTAGATATACCAACTATAAATTGGAATAATGGCTGGAAAATAACATTTACTCTTAAATTCTTTTTCTCAACAATATATGCTTGATTTGAATATTTTATATTTTCTTCATAATCCTCTTCTTCTTTAGAGAATGCTCTAATAGTTCTAACATTAGTAATACTTTCTAATACTTTATTACCCATATCACTATGTTTCTTTCTAACTTCAGCCCAGTTCTTCTTTACTATTCTCTTTAATAATAAATTAGAAATAAATATTAAAGTAAGTGGTACGAAGCAACATACAGCTAGAATTGGATGAATTAATATTAGGGCAACAAAGGTAATAGTTATTGTTATAGACTCACAAAAAATTTTAAGTAATCTATTACCACCAGAAAATTTAACCTGATTAATATCACCTAAAGCTCTTGTTAAAAGATCTCCAGCTTTAAATTTTTCAAAGAAATATGCATCTTGAATCATAATAGATTCCATATATCTTTTATGAAGTGCATAATACAAAGATGTTGTTAAACGATTTTGAGAAAGCCTCATAAATGTAGCACATAAATATATTAAGGTTACAGAGCCTAAAAAAGGCAAAAATACCTCATATATTAATATATGTTCTGTTAATGTGTTACTCTCAATTGCGGTAGTTAATCTCGCAATAATAGTTGCCGGTAAAAGATTAACTAAGCCGTTTAAAACACCAAAAATAACAACAATGACATATCTCCACCAATTAGGCTTAATATACCACATCATTGATTTTAAGAATTTAAACATATTAAGGCTTCCTTTCTTATTAATATTATATTTTAATTTTAATAAAAAATAAAAGGAAAAAATGACACAAAAATATTAGTGATAAATCCATTAATTTTTATTTTTATAAGACTAAAGAAAAAATGCCGCTATAAAAACGGCATTTAATATATAGTTTGCTATAATTAAAATTTTTACTTTAGATAATCGATACAATATAAATTTAATGTCTTAGAATTAACGACATCAAATGACATTTTTGCTTTTCTTTCATCTTTTACGGTTACACTTAAATAACAATTTTCATTCCAATACTCACCACTTGTATCTTGATCCTCATCATACTCATATGAAATATTTGGTATAATCTCATACTCATAATCATCATAATTTGCTTTTCTTTTTGTTATTAAATCATATAAATATTTTATAAGATTATGACTATATTTTTTGTTATAAGATAAATTAATATTATTAAAAGATGTATCTGCATCTTCACTTGTAGAAAAGGAAGCATATTGTTTTTTTGGAGCATAATAAGCAATATTGTTGATTTTTTTAATTGAACTATCTTCATTATAATACTTTCTTGTTTTATCAACATATTCTTGCATATTATAATTTTTAGCAAACAAGCCAATCATATTAGACATATCGATAGATTCGCCTGAAGTATATATATAATTATCAGATCCTGATTTTGAAAAAGATGGAATTAACACATATGCTTCTGTAATAATCTCGCTATCAGTTAACATAATCTCTGTATTACCATGAGTTTCATATCTATAATCAGCAACTTTTCCATAATTTGATGTAAATTCAAGTTCCCCTTTATAATTTCTAATATAATCATATACAACTTGAACATGTCCTTCTGCTAAAGAAAGTTTTTCATATTCAGAAGGATTTGAACTTGTTGGTCTAGTTAGCCAATCATTAGTGCATGTTAAGATAGGATATCCTTCATCTAAATATTTGGCCATAAATTCTCTAATTTCAGTATCATCTGTATCACCAACTGGATTTAATTCAATACTCTTACTTTTAATAGAATATTTACCTTCAAATTCAGTTTCATTGTCTAGATAATATTTTAAAAAATCTCCTAATTGGTTATTTCCAAATGCTCCGACATTAGAACTGCTATATTTTTCTCCATATTTTGTGCCAATTTCGTTAGCTTGGTTATAATATGGTATTTCTTTGTTAAGAATATTTGAATAGAATTTTGCTTCTGATGCTAACTGATGTAAATATGGAACAAAATATCCCTTATCAGCTAATTTTTTATAATGTTTCAAAATGTTGCTTGCGCTATTTAAAGCTATATCCGTTTTAACTCCATATTCGTTTCTTACGCCAGGAGAGTATTTAACAATACCCCTTGAAGAATTGTCATCTGGTGTTCTACTATAATCAAATTTTTCGGCGATAAATCCATCATCCCAGAAAGTGTCATAATATGATAATAACATTCCTGTTGCCACATAACCACATGAGTTAAAACGATTATACCCAATATTTCTATAAAGATTATGAAAATATGTTGTCATTGATGGATTAACTGAAAATGCAATTTCTCTATTCTTATAATATTTTAAATCATAATTTACAGTTACAGAATTACCGTAACCAAATGAAGCTTTTTTTGCTTCAGTTTTTGCATTAGTTATTGTAGTTGTTACTAATGCCGCTGCAACAGCTAAAGTTGTCGCAGTTATAGTCTTAAATAATTTCATTTCTATCCTCCCTATTAATTTTTAAAAGCAAACTATACTCAACCATTATATCATTTTTTATATAAAACTGTAATATTTTTTACAAAAATACAAAAAAATGCCGCTATAAAAACGGCATTTAATTTATTTTATTTCATGAAATTTTAAACTAATATCTAGGGCTTTTACTGAATGAGTGATTGCACCTACAGAGATGAAATCAACTCCGGTTTTAGATACTTCTTTAATTCTTTCTACTGACATATTACCAGAAGCTTCTAGTTGTTTCTTACCATTATTTAATTTAACACATTCAGCCATTAATTCTGTTGTCATATTATCTAACATAATAATATCTGCATCTGTAGTTAGTGCTTCTTTAAATTGTTCTAATGTTTCAACTTCTACTTCAACCTTTAAATTAGTCTTAGATTTCATTATTCTTACTGCCTTAGTAATTCCTCCGGCAGCATCAATATGATTATCCTTTAACATTACCATATCAGATAATGAATATCTATGGTTTGTTCCACCGCCATGAGTAACAGCTAATTTATCTAAATAGCGCAATCCTGGCATTGTCTTTCTTGTATCTAATATCTTAGTATTTCCAACAACTTCTTTAACATATTTATTAGTTTCAGTTGCAATACCTGACATTCTTTGAAATAAATTTAAGGCGACTCTTTCACCCTTTAAGATAGTTCTAGTATCTCCTTCTATCTTAGCTATTTTATCTAGCTTAGATACTCTATCTCCATCTTTTTTGTAGAATATAATACTTGCCTTACCACCAACAAGCTCAAATACTCTTCTTACTACTTCAGTACCAGATATAATTCCATCTTCTTTAGCAATAAAGAAAGCTTTTGACTTATGATTTAATGGAATTAGATTATCAGTTGTTACATCACCTTCAGGCATATCTTCATTTAATGCATCTTTGATAATCTTATCTACCTTAATTAAATCAAGTGTTGAATTAATAATATAATGACAGCCAATTGATTTAGGTCTAGCTATTGCGGCATTAATAATGATCATTGCACATGTTACCATGTTTAATGTCTCATAATAATATCTAGACATAACTTCAAGCTTTATTAAATTATTATAATGTGTTTCAATGATCTTTTTAGCAATATCTAAGCCTTGACTAGTTCTAACTATTGAAACATATTTATCCATAATTTCTCTAATTTCAGTTCTAATAGCCTTAAAATTATATTTCTTGAAATCTTCATTAACTTCTGGATATTTAGTTTCAATTTCTCTATTTAAATCTGTTGTATTAATATCTAAGGCAATTCTTCTACCAAATACTAAACATTCTAAAAGTGAATTAGATGCTAAACGGTTGGCACCATGAACACCAGTGTTTGCACATTCACCTACTGCATATACATTTTCTAGGTTAGTATGTCCATTAATATCTGTTTTAATACCACCACAAAGGAAATGCTCAATTGGGGCAACAGGAATTAAATCCTTTGACATATCTACTCCAATAGATAAGCATTTTTCATAGATTGTTGGGAATCTCTTCATTAAAAATTCTTTAGATTTTGAAGTGATATCTAGATATACATGGTCACTCCATGTATCAAACATTTCTCTATAAATAGCTTGGCTTACTACATCTCTTGGAGCTAATTCCATTCTTTCCTTATCATATTTGGCCATGAATCTTTCGCCCTCAATATTTTTAAGGATAGCACCTTCTCCACGTACTGCCTCACTAATTAAAAATCTTTGTCCTTGTTTTTCTTCTTCATATAGGCCTGTTGGATGGAATTGAACAAATTCCATATTTTTGATTTCAATTCCAGCTCTATAAGCTAGGGCAATACCATCACCTACTGCAAACTTCTCGTTAGTTGAATTTTTATAAATTCCACCAACACCACCAGTGGCAATAATAATCTTTTTACTAAAGAAATATACAGGCTCATTAGCTTGGTTAATAGCAATTAAACCTACAGCCTTATTATTTGATTTAATAATTTCAAAGGCCATTTCATCTTCATATACATCAATGTTTTTAGCATTAAATAATGTATTTCTTAAATCAGCCATTACCTTAGCTCCGGTAGCATCTCCACCAGCATGTAAAATTCTTCTAGAGCGATGTCCACCTTCTAATGTCTTAACTAATTCACCATTTGAATCTTTATCAAAATTAACACCTAAATTGATAAGATTTTTAATATTATAGCCAGCTTCATTAACTAATACACGTGTAGCCTCTTGGTCATTTAAATATGATCCAGCCTTTAATGTATCTTGATAATGTTCTTCTATTTTGTCTTCGTCAAATTCAACCTCAGCGGCAATACCACCTTGAGCTAAATTAGATGAACCTCTTTCAATCTTATCTTTAACTAATATAGCGATTTTTAAATTTTTATTTAGATTTAATGCTGTATATATACCTGCTAGACCAGCACCTAATATAACAACATCATATTCAAAATTCTTTTTCATATAATTAGTCTCCTATTTGCTGAATTCTAACATCTTATTAACGCACTTAACTGCCTTTTCGCTTACTTCCTTCGATATTTCAATTTCATTAGTTTCATCCTTTAAGCAATTATATAGATCTTCTAATCTTGTTAATTTCATTTCAAAGCATTTTAATCTATCACTTAAAATATAGAACTTCTTACCTGGGTTTCTCTTTTCCATTTCATGGATAACACCAACCTCAGTACCAATGATAAATTCTTTAGCATCACTAGCAGTTACATATTCAATTAATTGTTTAGTTGAACCAACATAATCAGCTAAAGCTAAGACATCTAAATTACATTCTGGGTGAGCAACAAATAAAGCATTTGGATATTTCTTTTTTGCCACCTCAACATCAGAAGGTTTTAATCCATTATGGATTCCACAAAACCCATGCCATAAATCCATTTTTATATTAGATTTATGCATAGCATAATTTCCTAAATTCTTATCAGGACCATATAACATTTTCTTGCCCTGTTTAGCATAATAATCAATAATCTTTAAAGCATTAGATGATGTTACACATACATCGGCATATTGTTTACAATTAGCTGTTGAATTTACATACATTAAAATAACTGTATCAGGATTTTCTTCTCTATATTTTTTAATAGCTGCCTCATCCATCATATTAGCCATAAAACAGCCTGCCTCCATTACTGGAAGTAATACCTTCTTTTGTGGTGATAAAAGCTTTGCGGTTTCTGCCATAAAATGAACACCACAAAATACGATTATATCAGCATCTGTTTGACTAGCTTTTTGAGCTAAGGCTAAAGAATCACCAACATAATCAGCTATATCTTGAATATCTCCTACTTGATAATAATGGGCAAGGATTACAGCATTTTTTTCCTTTTTCCATCTTCTAATATCATCATACATTTGTTCTTTTGTTAAAGTAGTCATATAAATCAACTCCTAATGTAACGATAGTTTACTATTATATTATATAATATTCTTTATTATTTTTAAATAAAAATAAAAACCATAATCTGACCTAAATCAAATTATGGTTATATATCAATCTAAATTATTAATTAAGCATTTACGATTTCAAACTTAGTTGAAGTAGCCTTGATAATCTTATCATCCTTAGATAATTCTAAAGAATCTTTAGCCTTCTTTAAAGCATCTGCCATTGTACCAACTACAGCATTGATACCCCAAGCGATAGATAATGTTCTAGCCTCAGATGGAGTCTTAACAGCGAAGAATACATCTGTTGCAGGACGATATTGAGATAAAGCTAATGCGAAATCAACATCTCCTTCAGCTACTACTGCAGGAACTTCGAATGTATTACATAATGTAGCAACAGCTAAACCAATTGCATCATATTCATCCTTTTCTTCCTTACCATAAACAACATTTTCAATCATTGCTTCATGATCAAGATCATCTTCTGCTCTATTAGCAATCTTTCCTAAATATGTAACTGCTTCATAAGGATAATCACCTTGTGCAGATTCACCAGATAACATTACACAGCAAGTACCATCTAATACTGCGTTATGAACATCAGATACTTCAGCTCTTGTAGGTCTTGGATTTTGTTGCATAGAATCTAGCATCTGAGTTGCAGTAATAACAATCTTACCAGTAGATTGTGCTAAATAAATCATTTCCTTTTGGATAGAAGGTAAATCCCAAGCGTCAACGTCAACACCTAAGTCACCACGAGCAACCATTACACCATCAGATAATGCAATGATTTCAGGCATGTTCTTAACACCTTCTTGGTTTTCAATCTTAGAAATGATCTTAATGTGATCATTATTGTTCTTCTTTAAGATTGCTCTAATGTCTTCGATATCCTTAGGACGTCTAACGAATGAAGCAAAGATGAAATCTAGATCTTGTTCACAAGCCCAGTTAATATCATCTAAATCCTTTGGTGCGATATAATCCATATTTAATACTACACCAGGAACATTACAGTTTCTCTTGTTCTTTAACTTACGATCATTTTGTGCTTCACAAACTAATTCTTTGTTCTTAGCATCTTTTTCTTTAACAACTAATGTTAATAAACCATCTTCAATTAAGATTCTTCCACCAACATTGATATCGTCATATAAACCTGGATATGAAATAGCAACCTTTGTTGCATCTCCTAAGAAAGAATAATCCATAGTGATTCTGATGATATCACCAGTATGAATCATAACTGGTTCATCATTCTTTAAATAACCTGTTCTGATTTCTGGTCCCTTAGTATCTAATGCCATACCAACGTTCCAGCCCTTTTCAGCATTTAAAGCCTTAACATTTCTAATACGGAATCCTTGCTCATCATGATCACCATGAGATAAGTTCATTCTCATAACGTTCATTCCAGCTGTTCCAATTAATTTCTCTAAGCAATCCTTTTGCTCACTTGCAGGTCCGATTGTACAAACAAGTTTTGTCTTCTTCATTTTAATTTTCCTCCATAAATAATTAATAATTAAGATATTTTTTGTACTAACTTATTTAACTCTTCATTTGGTTCATTAACCATTGTAAGAGCTTGTTCAATAGGTGTCGCCTTAAGCTTACCATCAATAACACCTACTGCTACACCAGATGTACCTTCATGCAATAAGTCAATTGCATATTTTCCTAGTCTTGCTGCTAGAAGTCTATCTTCTGGTGTTGGGTTACCACCACGTTGAATGTAGCCTAATATTGTAGCTCTGCATTCATATCCTGAATAGCTTTCTACTTCTTTTGCAAGCTGATATACATCAGTTAGATTTTCAGAAATAACAACAATGGCATGGCGTCTACCATTTAATCTGTTTTCCTTTAAAGATTTTAATAACTTCTCTTTATCAAGACCAGTTTCATTTGTGATAATGTATTCAGCGCCACAACAGATACCTGAATATAGGGCTAAATCACCACAATGTCTTCCCATAACCTCAATAATAGAACATCTTTGATGAGATGATGAAGTATCACGAAGTTTATCGATTGCTTCACATGCTGTATTTAAAGCAGTTGAAAAACCTATTGTATAATCACTTGATGCAATATCATTATCAATAGTACCTGGAATACCAATTGTCTTAATACCCATTTCATGAAGTCTTAAGGCACCAGTATATGTACCATCACCACCGATACATACTAAAGCGTCAATATCATACTTCTTTAGCTTATCAACAGCTAGCTTTCTTACAGCTTCATATTGAAATTCTGGAAGTCTTGCTGTACCCAAAATTGTTCCACCCTTAGATAGAATTTCAGATACATCTTTTCTAGTGAACTCTATTAACTTTCCTTCGATAAGTCCTCTATATCCATCATAGATACCGAAAACTTGATCACCTGAAGCTAATGCGGCACGAACAACTGCACGGATGCATGCGTTCATACCTGGAGCGTCACCGCCTGAAGTTAGGACACCAATTCTCATAAAATCATCACTCCTAAAAAATCACTCCATGATACATTATATCATAAAAATTCAACGTGGCAACTATATTTTATTATAAATAATAAATCTCTTAAAAAGTATTCATTATCAATATGCATAATTATTCTATTGTTTACTTGACTTTAAATTCCTTTTTAATTAAAATTAAATTATACAAAAGACGATAAGTCAAATTGCATAAACAAAGGAGATTTTTTTATGAATAATTTAAAAGGTGCTGCAATTATCGGTCAATCAGGGGGACCTACTTCAGTAATTAATGCTTCTGCAGCTGGTGTATTTATTGAAGCATTACAACAAGAAAATATCACACGCGTATATGGTGCATGTCATGGTATTAAAGGTATTCTTAATGAAGAATTCTATGATATAAATGAAGAGGATATGAAGGAGCTTGAATTATTAAAGACTACTCCATCATCTTCAATTGGATCAGTTAGATATAAATTAAAAAATATAGCTGATGATGATTCTGAATATAAAAAGCTATTAGAAGTATTCAAAAAATATAATATTAGATACTTCTTCTATAATGGTGGTAATGACTCAATGGATACTTGTAATAAGGTATCTAAATTCTTCAAAGATTCAGGATATGAATGCTTCTGTATGGGTGTACCTAAAACAATTGATAACGACTTAGCTGTTACTGATCACTGTCCAGGATATGCAAGTGCTGCAAAATATGTTGCTACTTCATTCATGGAATTAAAATGTGATGCTACAGTTTATGATACTCCAATGGTATCTGTAGTTGAAGTTATGGGTAGAAACGCAGGTTGGTTAACTGCTGCTGCTTCTCTAGCTTGCTACAAGGGCTGTGGACCAGATTTAATTTATTTACCTGAAATTCCATTTGACCTAGATAAATTCTATGCAGATGTTGAAAAGAAATTCAAAGAAAACAATGGTAAAGTAATCATTGCTGTATCTGAAGGTGTTAAGACTAAAGATGGTAAATATGTTCCTGAATTAGTATCAGATATCGCAGTTGACGCATTTGGACATAAACAAATGGGTGGTACTGCTTCTGTTTTAGCAGACCTATTAAAAGATAGATTAAATGTTAAGGTTAGACCTATCGAATTCTCATTACTACAAAGATGTGCACAACATCTAGCTTCTAAAGTAGATGTTGAAGAAGCATTCCAAGCTGGTAGAGAAGCTGTTAAGGCTGCATGTGAAGGTGTAACTGATTACATGATTGGTTTCAAGAGAACAAAGAGATGTGGAAGATATAAATGTGAATACATTAGAATACCTCTTGCAGAGGTTGCTAATGCTGAAAAGAAAGTTCCACTTGAATGGATTACAAAAGATGGTACAGGCTTAACTCAAGATTATATTGATTATGCACTTCCTCTAATCCAAGGCGATTGCAAGGCACCACTTGAAGATGGTTTACCAAGATTCGCTAAACTTAAAAAAGTATTTGTCAAGAAACTATAATTTTCCTTTCCAATATTGAAGGAGGACGTTGTGAAACGCCCTCCTTCTTTTTTATAAAATAAAAAGAGATTCATCAAGAACCCCATTTTCATTATTTTAAATTATTTAAATAATTTACAACACTATGTGCTGCAACATTACCTTCTCCTACTGCCTTCGCATATTGGTAAGGTCTTCCTGTTGAATCTCCTGCCGCAAACACACCATTAATATTAGTCTTCATTTCTCTATCAACTAATATATGTCCGTCCTTTGTTTCAAGTCCTGGAACTAATACACTAGGAGATATTGCTTCCTTTAACATAAAGATACCATCAGATTCAATTACTTGATCTTTAAAAGTAAGCTTCATCTTCTTATCTTCTTTTTCTATTTTTTGTGGCATTCCTTTAATGATATTAACATTATCTAAATCCATATTAATATCTTTATATAAACCAATATAATTAACCTTATTTGCAAGTGATGCTAGATATTTAGCTTCATGTTCAAATCCTTTAGATGATGAAACTACTGTTATATCCTTATTTTTGTATAAGAAGCCATCACATGTAGCACAATAAGATACACCTTGGCCTAATAGTTCAACCTCACCTGAAATAGGCTTAATAGCTTCAACGCCCATAGCTAAAATAATAGTTTTAGCTTCATATTGTTCGTTATTACAAAGAACTGCTAGGTGAGTTGATAGGTCATATACTCCTGTTACTTGACCATCTAATATTTCAATTCCCATATCATTAATTTGTTTTAAAAATATGTTTTTCATTTCATTACCAGATATATTAGAAAGTCCTGGATAGTTTCTAATCTTTTCAGCACTATTTATCTTGTACGATAAATTCTTAGAGCCAATCCATAAAAAATTCTTATTTAATTGTTTAAGGGTTAATGCTGCAGATATACCTGCAGGACCTGTTCCTATAATAATAGTATCAAACATTAGAAAACCTCCAATCTATGTTAATTATAACACAATAATTACTTAATTAAATCATCAACAATTTTTCTTACATCCTTCATATTTGTTGTAGGCTCAATTCTTTTAATTACGTTACCTTCTCTATCAACAATGAATTTTGTAAAATTCCATCTAATTTCATTATCCTTAGCTTTGCTAAGCTTAGATAAGAAACCAAGCTTCATACCTTTTCCTGCATAAGGTTGATTATCTTCTAAATATTTAAATAATTCACACTTATTAGGACCATTTACTTCAATCTTTTTAAATCTTTTAAATGTAGTATTATATTTTAATGAACAGAATTGATTAATTTCTTGATCAGTTCCTTTAGCTTGATTTGCAAATTGATTACAAGGGAAATCTAAGATTTCAAATCCTTTATCCTTATAATCCTTATACATTGCTTCTAGTTCTTCATAATGAGGAGTAAAACCACATCCTGTAGCTGTATTAACAATTAATAATAATTTACCTTCATATTCTTTTAAATTTTGAGTTGTACCATCTTGATTTAATACTTCAATATTATAAAATTTCTCATTCATATTACTTCACCAATTCCTTTACTTTATTTTCTGGGATAAATCCTACATTCTTATTTACTAATTCTCCATTATTAAATACTAATAATGTAGGAATTGCTTCAACACCATATTTTGCTGCAATATCTTCATTTTCGTCGATATCAATTTTAACAACTGTTAAATCAGATACATCTTCTGATACTTTATTTACAATAGGTGCAAGCATCTTACATGGACCACACCATGTAGCATATACATCAACTAATACTTTTTTATTATTATTTACTACTTCATTTAATTCTTTTAATCCATTAATTTCTTTAACCATAATTTTATTCCTCCTAAATTAGATTGTGCGCAATTTATTTATTGCAATTACATTGTATACAATTTATTTTGAAATGTCAATAACTTTTTTAATAAAAAAATAAAATCCTGATAAATCAGGATTATTTACTAATATTATTTAATATCTTATATAAAACCTTATATAATAATTCAGCTTCTTCCCTAGATAAAGCTATACAAGCACCCATACTTTGTGGTACTGATAATGCTTCATCTCTTAAAGCAAGTCCTTTATCTGTAATAGAAATAACTAGATTTCTTTCATCTTCATCATTTCTTTTTCTTTCTATATATCCTTTATCTTCTAGTTTTTTAAGAAGTGGTGTTAATGTGCCAGAATCTAAATATATATATTCTCCAATTGTTTTAACATTTAATTCTTTATGTTCCCACATAACCATCATACATATATATTGAGTATATGTTAGATCTAATTTATCTAAAAATGGTTTATATTTTCTTGTTATCTCTTTTGCTGCTGCATATAGAGGAAAGCATAATTGATTTTCTAATTTTAATGAATCATATTTATCCATAATTAATCACCATATTTATTATATCAATTTATTATATTTTATACAATTTATTTATATAAAAGAAAAAGGCTTATATAATAAGCCTATCTTCTATTATTTTACTTCAATTTTAATATCACCTGTTGATGTTTTAATGTGACATAAACCACCAGTTGAACCAGTTGGAACTGATACTTTTCCTGTTGATGTCTCAGTTTCAAAGTTCTTACCAGTCTTTAAGTTACCTTTAACACTTCCTGTTGATGTTATAACATTTAATGTATTTGCATCTGCGTCTGTAAATACTACATTACCTGTTGATGTTTTAATTTCAGCATGTTCTTCTACTAATGTATTTTCTAATGTGACTTTACCTGTTGATACTTTTAAATTAACATTCTTACAATTAGTGTTTTTAACTTTAATACTTCCTGTTGATGTTTCCACTTTAACATCACTAGTATTATTAATACCATCAATAAAAATATCACCTGTTGATGCTTTAAATGTTGAATCATTTAAGCAATTTGCCTTGAAATCAACATCTCCTGTTGATACTTTGATATCAGCTGAATTAAATGTGAAATCTTCTGGAATTACAATATCACCTGTTGATGATTCGATATGTAAATTATCATAATTTTCTTCTGTTAAATAAACTGTAACTGAAGTTGGTTTATAATCAAACTTAAGGATATTTTCATACCACTTATAATCATCTTTAAATGTAATTACTAGCTTTTCATTTTCAACTTTTACTTCATGATAATGCTTTTTTCTTTCATTACAAGCCACTTTATTAACATCTGATTTTTCAAATTTAAGATCTGATATAGCAAGATCTATATCGAAACTATTAAATACTTCTTCAATGAATTCTTCTTTAGATACAGTTTCATCCTTAGCGAATGCACGAGTACCAATTGCGATTCCTAATAAAACACCACCGAATATTACTACTACAATTCCAATTAATAATATAGCCTTAAAGAACTTACTCATCTTTCTTTCCTCCGATTAATTTAGACTTTATTCCTAATATTACTGATTTTGTTATTTTAATTGATAACTTTGTTGCTAGATAGCATACAAATAGGAACACTAATGCTAATCCAGCTCCTAGAACAGCTATTGCAAATCC
Organism: Acholeplasmatales bacterium; assembly: GCA_017441525.1. GTDB lineage: Bacteria > Bacillota_I > Bacilli_A > Acholeplasmatales > Anaeroplasmataceae > Anaeroplasma. Next base: position 37,105 of record JAFRXJ010000052.1, read on the forward strand.
ACCAAGATTTGGTTCACCTGCTGCAAGTGAGGCAAAACCTCCAACTAATCCTGTGATTGATGCACCAATGAATGCAATTTCAACACTGTATGTGACAATTACTAATACCCAAAGTAGGATAAATGCTACAAGGATTAATACACCGAAAACTATAAGTAAAGGTAACCAAATTGGAAATCCAATTATTAATAGCGCTATTTCGAAGCCTCTTAAGCTTCTCTTTGGTTTTATCCTTTCCTTAACTAATTTTCCAATAGGTGTTTCAGAAGTAATACGTCTTACAACTTCATCAGTTCCACCAAGATCTTCTATTGCCTCTTCCTCAGTTTTTCCTTCTTCGACTCTATCGTCAATCATTTCACTGTAGAAGTCGACTCTCTCATCTATATCATTACTTGGAAGTCCTTGTAATTTTTTTCTAAGTTCTGATAAAAACTCTTCCTTATTCATAATTATCCCCTTTCAATGAATGAATAAATCTCCATTATTTCCTTCCATTCATTTTTAAAATCTTCAATTCTGTTTAATCCTTTATCTGTAATATGATAATACTTTCTAACTCGACCTTCATGCATTGTGCTTCTAACTTGAAGCATGTCTGCTTCTTCCAGTCGTTTTAGAATTGTATATAATGTAGATTCAGATAACTTTAATACAGGAGATACATCCTTTATTATTTTGTATCCATATGAATCTTCATTCTTTATTGCAGCAAGGACACAGACATCTAAGACTCCTCGTTTTAATTGTGCGTCCATATCACATACCTCACTTTACGCTATACATCATATCACGAGGTATCAAGAGTGTCAATAGGTTTTCAGTAATTTTTTTTGTTAAAACAATAATTTTTAAATTATTTTTTTAATTTTTTTGACAAAAATAAAAGGACTGAATTCAATTCAATCCTTTAGTTCCATTTTTTGTCTACTTTTAGTGTCAATTATGAATAAAACAATAGTTGATGCAACATCTAATGTGAAAATAGTTAATGATATTAATAATATTATTGTCCAAGCTGTCACTGGCTTTTCTTTTTTCTTCATTCTATTGATAAAATAAGCCATTTCATAACCACTTGTTCCAATCATAAACATGTATGTTGAGCATACAATTATTGCCAAAACAAAAGGTATTCCTATAAATAACCAAGGGTTGCCCATTACGCCAACAACTAAAAGTCCAAGTAAGAAATTACCAACATACCATGGCATTAAAACTGACTTAATAATCATGGTAGTCAAACATGGATTTGTGTTTCCTTTAAATATTGATATAAACGCAATAATTAAATTAACTATTGCTATTGGCATTATTAATATTGATAATCCTAAGCCTACTAATAATAGTATTCCAAAGACTTTATCCGCTTCTTCAGATGCTATAAGTCTAATACCGATTAATACAATATAAAATGGTAAGTGTGCTATATACATTAATATAGCTTGAGTAATTAATAGTGGTTTTGATGCTTTCATATTTTATCCTAGTATAATCAAATTGTACTTAAGATTATACAATCTCCTTCTTTAGAGTTATTGTTTATAGTTATGAGTACAACATAACTTTTATATCATCACTAAGATGTTATAATTTTAATAAGCACTGTAGTCTGTTACATA
>JAFRXJ010000053.1 GCA_017441525.1 Acholeplasmatales bacterium
ATTATTATTATTTATTTCATTTAATTTAATTAATTTTGAACGAAACAACCTAAAATAAATATAAGCATTATTATTAAAAGAAATCATTTATTCATTTTTTTTTTCTTCAGCTTTTTTATTATGAATCATATCTTCTCTTGAATAATATTTTTTCTTTATAGCATCAGGGATTTTGGTTAATTCTTCATATGGGAATCTTCTTAATAATTCCCAAGCTTTATCAAGTGAATCTTCAATAGATCTATTTTCATATCTATCTTGAGTAATATAAGTTTTTTCAAAAGCTTCTAAGAAGTCAATATATCTAATTTCTTCTTGTGTTAAGGCTTCTTCACCAACAACTGCTTTCATTTGTTGATTATCTTTACCTATAGCATAATTTGCATATAATTGATTTGAAACCATAGGATGATCTTCTCTTGTCATACCTTTACCAATAGCACTTTTCATCAATCTACTAAGAGAAGGTAAGACATTAATAGGTGGATATATATTTCTTGAATGCATAGTTCTATCAATAAATATTTGTCCTTCAGTAATATAACCAGTTAAATCTGGTATTGGATGTGTAATATCATCTCCAGGCATTGTTAATATTGGAATTTGGGTAATAGAACCATTAATACCTTCAATTCTACCTGCTCTTTCATAAATTGTTGATAAATCGGTATACATGTAACCTGGATAACCAAAACGACCAGGAACTTCTTCTCTAGCTGTTGAAACTTCTCTGACAGCATTTGCATAAGAAGTCATATCTGTCATAATAACCAAAACATGAAGTTCTCTTTCATAAGCTAAATATTCTGCAGTTGTTAAAGCTAATTTAGGTGTAATAATTCTTTCAATTGCAGGATCATTAGCTAAATTCATAAATAATACAGTATGTTCCATAGAACCATGTACTTCAAAATCTTTTTGGAAAAATCTTGCAGTTTCTAAGTTTACTCCCATTGCTGCAAATACTATAACGAAATTATCATCACTGTGATCTAATACATCTTTTCCCTTTACAAGTGAAGCTTGTCTACAAATTTGTGCACCAATTTCATTATGTGGAAGACCTGATGCTGAGAAAAGTGGAATTTTTTGTCCACGAGCAATTGAATTCATACAATCAATTGCAGAAATTCCTGTTTGAATCATTTCTTGTGGATAAGCTCTTTTACAAGGATTAATTGGTTGACCATTTATATCACGAAATTCTTCAGCTAAAACACTCGGACCTCCATCAATTGGTAATCCTGATCCATTAAATGAACGCCCTAACATTTCTTCAGATATAGGCATTTTTAAAACATCTCCTGTAAATTCAACATATGTATTTACAACATCTATATTTTGAGTACCTTCAAAAATTTGAACAACTGCCCTATTACCATTAATTTCTAAAACTTGACCACGACGTACTGTTCCATCTCCAAGACGAACATTTACAATTTCTGAATATTTTGGAAACTTTACATTATCTAAAATAACTAATGGACCTTCAACATTCATAACTGTTTTATATTCTATACGTGGATTTATTGTTGTATCTGCTGACATTATTGATAATTAGATAAATTATTTATTAAATAATAAAAAAAAATATAAATGC
>JAFRXJ010000054.1 GCA_017441525.1 Acholeplasmatales bacterium
AACATCATATTTAATTCCATCAAATATGATTTCACCTTCATATAATGTTTTCATACCATTTGAATGCCAATACATTTCAAATGCTTTTAAAAAACGAAAAATAGAGCTTGTGCCATATCCTACATTCCATGCGATATCCTTTTTGATTTTTAAATTCCATGACATAGATCCTTCATCAGACATCATCTGAGGAGTTGGTTTTTTTACTTCTACACTACCTTTAATTTCTGTTTCACTTAAATAACAATCATCTGCTTTTATTTCTATAGGACATTTATTAATTGAAACATTATTAATAGGAAAGAATCTATGTAATTGCTTATGAACCTTACCCCATGTTCCTACATTTATCATCAAATATGAAGGTTTAAGCCCATTTTTTATATTTTCTTCATCTTGACCTAATATAATTTTATCAGGATATAATCCTGGATTAATTATAAAAAATTCAATATAAAAAGCTTTTGCTTCTTTTGTCTCATGATTATATGCTGTAAATGAATGCCACCACCAATCATAGCCTTTATTTTTAAAACTTCCATTTAGCATATAAGCATTTTTCTTATAACTTTTTTTATTAAACATAATACCACCTATATTAATTGTATCACTTTTAAAACATTTTACGAATAATATGTAATAAAAAAGTTCATACTCTCAACATCCCCATATATTTGCCATATTCAAGTAAGTACACATATAGTTTCAAGTGTAGGCCCCATTATTCTTGTCTATCACGATTTAAAAACAGAACAAAATAATTATTCAAAAACAAATTTCTTATTTTTTCTAACAATTGAATCTTTATATTTTTCAAAAACATTATTAAACACCAATACATTATATATAGTATTAGCTAGCATCAATGATGAAGACTTTAAATTTGAAAAATATTTTCCGTGAATAGACGTATGACGATTGATATCTTTATGATTTTTAATAATAATCTTTTCATTAAAGTTTTTATCCTCATAAAGCTGATTTATATTTGAACTTACCATCATAAGAAGGAAATGTTTAGATTCAAATTTATCTAAATCTAATTGTTCAATTTCTTCAATAATAGGTTCAAACAAATTATATCTATGCGTACATCCTTTATTTTTAAGATAAAAAGATGTTAAATCATCAATTATAGCTATTAACCCCATATTTGCTAAAACATAACTTTCTTCAGTTAAAGCCTTTATACATTGCCTATACAAGTCAACGTGATTTTCAGGCAACATTTTTACTGTGGCAGTTTCCAATTTTGTAATAATATCTAAAGTAAAATGTTTTTCCATATACTTGTCAAATTTTGTCTCATCTAAATCACTATTGGTAATTTTTTTCATCTCTTCTACGGAAATACCGAATGGATAAACCCAATAAAATTTACTCAATTCTTTATAATATGTATACCAAGATATATTACTATTCGGATTTTTTTTGGCTTCTCTTATTAAAGATAATGTTGGTTCTAAAGCTTTTGTGATTTCTGAAATTACTTTTTGAACAGGTTCCATCTCTTTTCTAATTTTTTCAGAAACATCAAAAAAAGGTTTAAACACTTCCTGAACCTTTTTCATATCATTCATCCAAACAGAATTAACAATTGTTGCTGTTATTCCAGAAATTTTATTTAATTCTTTACTAATATTATTTGTAGTAATATCTTTACTTATATCGGACATCTTAAAACTTCCTATTTTATATATTATAAATTATAAGTTTATATTTTTTTGATTACTTGTCTATTCAACTTTATTTCAAAATTGTTAATCTTGTTATCTTTTTCCCAAGTACAATTAAATAAAGCCTATGGTTAAGAAAAAACATTTAACTAAAGGCTTTATTAATTATTTCTTTTCAATTACTAAAATACTTTCACAATGTGCAGTACGACTAAATAAATCACATGGAGTTACTTCTTTTAATTCATATCCATTCTTTGTTAATATTTCAATATCTCTAGCTGCTGTAGCTATATTACAAGAAATATATACAATCTTTGGAATATTCATTGATATTACTGTATCTAAGAATGATTTATCACAACCTTTTCTAGGTGGATCAAAGAATATTACATCTATCTTTTCTTTTGATACTAATTTTTTTATTTCATCTTCACACTTTCCACATATAAAATCAGCATTGTATATATTATTTAATTTCTTATTATTATTTGCATTAACTATTGCTGACTCAACTACCTCTATACCATATACATGATTGACATTTTTGGCGATATTTAAAGTTATTGAACCCATTCCGCAATAAGCGTCTATTACATTATAATTAGGCTTTAAATCAGCCAATTTGATAGCTTCTTCATATAATCTTTCACAATTATAATGATTCACTTGCATAAATGATGCAGGAGATACATTAAATTTTAGACCTAATATATCTTCTGTAATAGTTTCCATACCATATAATAATGTATAATCATTTGATAAAACAACATTAGTATTTTCAGGATTTATATTTAAATATATAGATTTAATCATTGGAAATTCTTTTGTTATAAAATTAACTAAATCAGAAAAATCATATTTTCTCGTTGCTACTAAGACAACCATATATTCATCTAATATTGTATTTCTAATCATTAATTCTTTAAATAATCCTTTATTAGATGTTTCATCATAGATGCTTATATTAAATAGACTTAAATATCTAGCAATATAAAAAACTATCTTATTAGAGATATCATTTGAAATAATACATTTATCCATAGATATAACATTATGAGTCATCTTCTCATAAAATCCATAGATAACATCTCCTTCTTCATCCTTTCTAAAAGGAATCATTACTTTATTTCTATATCCATAGATATCTTTATTATTTATAATAGGATTTTCTTTATAAGAAAATTTTCTTAATGTTTGTCTTACTCTATTTTCTTTTATTTTTAATTCTGTTTCATAATCCATATGTAATAAATTACATCCGCCACATAGCTTAGAAAAAGCACATGCTTCTTCTATTCTATTTTTAGATTTTTCTAATACCTTAATTGTTTTTGCGAAACAAAAGTTTTTATGGATATCTGTAATTTCAATTATTACAGATTCACCTTCCATAGCACCTTCTGCAAAAACAATTTTTTTATCTATATGGCAAACACCATAACCATTTATATCATAAGAATCAACAACAGTATTAATTCTTTGTCCTACTACCAAAATAATCACCTACTTTGATGCTTTTAATTCAAATATAGCATCTCTTATTTGAGCTGCAGCCTCGAAATTTAATTCCTTTGCGTATTGCTTCATCTCTTCTTCTAATTCCATTATTACTTGGGCCTTTTCTGCCTTTGTTAATGTCTTAGAAGCAGTTTTCTTAACATCTGCAATCTCATCAATATTTTTCATTGTTACAGACTTAGGAATCTCTTTAATAATTGTCTTAGGAACAATATTATGTTCTAAATTATATTTTATTTGGATTTCACGTCTTCTCTTTGTTTCATTTATTGCATATTGCATAGAATCTGACATAGTATCGGCATACATAATAACCATACCATTTTCATTTCTTGCTGCTCTACCTATAGTTTGAATTAAGCTTCTATTACTTCTTAAGAAGCCTTGCTTATCAGCATCTAAAATACATACTAAAGATACTTCAGGTAAATCGAGACCTTCTCTTAATAGGTTAATACCTACTAAGACATCAAATTTACCAATTCTTAAAGCCTTTAATATTTCTAATCTTTCAAGTGCTTTTATTTCTGAATGCAAGTATGCAACCTTTAATCCTAAATTCTTTAAATAAGTAGTTAAATCTTCACTCATTTTAATAGTTAAGGTAGTAACTAATACTCTTTCATGTTTTTCTACTCTTTTAACTATTTCAGCATAAATATCATCAACCTGACCTAAAGTCTTTCTAACTTCAATAATAGGATCTAAAAGTCCTGTAGGTCTTATTATTTGTTCTGAGATAGGATAATTCTTTTCAATATCTCCTGGAGTTGCAGAAAGACATAATAGTTTATCAATTTTACTATCAAATTCATCATATTTTAAAGGTCTATTATCTAGTGCTGAAGGTAATCTAAAACCATAATTAACTAGATTTTCTTTTCTAGATCTATCTCCATTATACATACCTCTTACCTGAGGCAATGTAACATGGGATTCATCTACTATTAATAAGAAATCTTTTGGGAAGAAATCAATTAGAGTAGCTGGAGTTTCTCCTTCAGCTCTTAATGACATATGTCTTGAATAATTTTCAATACCAGAACATGATCCTGTTTGTTCAATCATTTCAATATCATATTTTGTTCTTTGACTAATTCTTTCAGCCTCAAGAGGTTTACCTTCATCTAAAAATCTCTTTGTTACAAATTCAAGTTCAGCTTTTATTCTTCTCAAAGCTTCTTCTAATTTAGATTTATTAGTAACGAAGTGAGTTGCTGCAAAAATATTACAAAATGCCACATCATCAATTGCCTTACCAGTTAAGACATCAAAGGTTCTAATTCTTTCTACCTCTTCATCAAAAAATTCAATTCTTAAACCCTTTGAATGCTCAGAAGGCGGAATTATTTCTAAAGTTTCTCCTCTTACTCTAAAAGATCCTCTTTTAAAATCGATATCATTTCTTTCAAATTGCATTTCAACAAGCTTTGTATATAAAGCCTTACGATTATAATTTTCACCAAGTCTAATTGTAATCATTGTATCCTTATAATCATCAGGATCTCCGATACCATATATACAAGATACAGACGCAACTACAATAACATCATCATATTTTATTAATGCTGATGTAGCACTATGTCTTAATTCATCTATTTCATCATTAATTTTTGCATCTTTTTCAATATATGTGTCAGATGATATTACATATGCCTCAGGCTGATAATAATCATAATAAGAAATAAAATATTCAACATGATTATGTGGAAAAATTGCCTTTAATTCGTTATATAGCTGACCAGCTAAAGTCTTGTTAGGAGCTAAAACTAATGTAGGCTTACCAATATTTTTAATTACATTGGCCATAGTGAATGTCTTACCTGTACCAGTCGCACCAAGAAGTGTTTGTCTTTTTATTCCATCTAAAAAATTAGATGTAATATTTTTTATTGCTTCTGGCTGATCACCAGTTGGCTTATATTCAGATTCAATAATAAAATTAGCCATACTTTGCTCCTTTCATAGATATAAAATGCCAGATTAAATCTGACATTTTTTTTTATTTTATCTAGGGAATATCCATCTTCTAAATATTTCATAAAATACTGCAACAATTATACTATCTGGTCCTAAAAATGAGGTTATCGCGATTATAATTCTTTCGGCAATAATTTTAGTTTTATTTTTATGATAAACAATTATAACATCTACATCTTCTTGACTTATATTTCCATAAATATTTTTTTCATCTGCATGATATCCTTTTATATAAGGTGTAACTATTTCATATGATTCAAAATATTTAAGTTGATAAACTGAAGGTTCTAATAATTGATTTCCATCTGAGTCAATATAACATATTGTAAGTGTTAAATAAAGGGCATGATATATAACATCCACTTCTTTATTTCCTGTCATAGTACCTGATACAACTTCTTTATCAGGGGCATAACCACAAATTGTTGGAGATGTAATAGAATATTCTTCATTATATTTAATTGTTCCATTATATGGATTATGTATTACATTTCCAGATGTATCTTTATAATTAATTGTTAGATTATATTCAATTGGTGTATATATAACATTTATTGTTGTATCTTCTTCAATAGTACCAGATACCACTTCATAATTAATATTATATCCTATTTTTGTAGGTGATGTTATTGAATATTCATCTAAATAATCGAGTGTACTTGTATAAGTATCAAATAATTGATTATTCTTATCATCAACATAATTAATTGTCAATGTATATTGGCATTTTGTATATGTAACCCAATATGAAACAGTTTGTGTGAAAGTACCTTCTATTACTTCTTTATCAGGCTTATAGCCTTTAATAGTTGGGCTCACTACATAATAATCTTCAACTGCAGTGAATTCTTGATGATATTGTTTGGCAGCAGTTGTTTTATCTTCATATTGATAAAAAATATTTAAATAATAACCATCTGTATAGAATGCATAGGTCGCGACTCTTAATGTCAAAAAGCCGACAAGAAAAAGAAACATAAAAAATGAGATTTTTAAAAACTTCTTCATAATATGCACCTGCCTTTGTAAAATTATTTAACAACTAATGATGGAATTCATCATCCTTACAATATTCAACAGAAACAATTGATTTAGCTAAATCTCCTCCAAAATAACTCACTATCTAATATAATTTTATTATATTAAAATGGTGAATACAATAACCAAAAATGATATTTTAATTATCTAATAAAGCTTCCTTAGCTAATTTATCTACTTTCTCATTATAATAATCATTTGCATGACTTTTTACTTTATGAAATACTACATTGATTTTTTTCTTTGCTTCTTTTGCAAATTCTTGGTATTTGATAGCGATAGTAGATTTTGCTTTCCACTCACCAACATACCATTTTTCTATTCCAATGTAATCATAATATAAATGTAGTTCGTCAATATTATGGTTAATTGCATAATTAATTATAAATCCAGCACCTTTAATTTCTCCTGCAACATTTCTCAAAGAAGAAAATTCATCAGGCTCATATCCCTTTTTAAATGTATATTCAATTCCATTCATTAAAAGTACACATCCAAAAGAATATTTATTAGTAGATGAATCAAATGATCCATCAGTATATGCCATATATTTATAATTATCTTTTAATTTTAATTCTTTATCATTTAAAAAAGCATTAGCTTCTTCAATCGTTTGAAAGGATTTATATTTAGGAGCTTTTAAATCCTTTATAATTTCTTTACATTCATCCCATGATTCAACTACATTTTTATAATCATCAGATTTAATTGCATAATACTTTTTCATTATAAGCTATTAATTAAAGCAAGAGTAATCTTTATACTTCTTCTTGCCATTTCATCTTCAAATTTTAAATAATCTTCATTTTGTGATGGAAGACCTACAACATCAGATATGTATCTTAAAATTATAAAATCTCTTCCTGCTCTTGTACAAACTTGTGCAACTGCAGTTCCTTCCATCTCCACTGCAAGGGCTCCTAAATCCTTACATTCAGAAATAGTATCATATGATGAAACAAATTTATCACCAGATAAAATTAATCCTTCTTTATATTTTATTTCAAGCTTATTTAATGTGCTTTTAACTAGAGTTAAACATTCTGGATTAACGGTATAATATTTAGGCATACCTGGAACTTGTCCATATTCATAACCAAATAATCTTGCATCTACATCATTATACATTGCATTATTAGCTATAACTACATCTTTAGTTTCAACTCCCTTTAATCCTCCAGCAATACCTGTGTTAATAATTAAATCACAACCAAATTCAGAAATTAATAAAGTAGTTGCCATAGCTGCATTAGCTTTACCCATGCCAGATTCAACTAATACTATTTCTATATCATTAATAGTACCTTCATTAAATTCGATACCTAAATATTTTGTAGTATTTAAATCTTCCATGCTAGAAAGTATTCCATCCATTTCTTCTTTCATCGCAGCTATTATACCGATTTTTTCCATTATATTCTCCTTCCAATATTTACAGCAATTCTTCCACTTCTAGATTTGCCACCAATATCTTTTAATATTATTTTTCCCTTATGTCTTACACTAATTTGATCGCCAACTTTAACCTCATGGCTAGTGTTTTGACATAATACATGATTAATATATACTAAGCCCTCCATAATCATTTCTTGAGCTATATTTCTAGATATATTAAATCCGTTAGCAACAATAGAATCTAATCTTATTGATGCTAAAAAGTGAGTTTTAAATTCATAATTAATAATATTTTTTACTTCAAAATCAATTAATTTAAGCTCTACAGGAGCTTTGCCTATAAATCTAAATTCTTCTAATAAGAATGAAGATATTTCTTTAGTTGCGGCAAAAAATGCTCTATTTTCGTTAAAGACAATATCTCCAATACATTCTCTTTTTATTCCTAAAGACATTAATGATCCTAAAATACTTCTATGATTTACATCATAGAATTTTTTATTATAAACAATTTCAAAAACATCAATCTTAAAATCTAGATCATCTATTTCATATGGAGATACAATAAATCTCTTTCTATCAGCATCTATTATTTTTCCATCAGAATATAAATTAATTGTAGGATTCTTTCTTATTTCATCTGTTATGACAGATATCTCAGCTTCATCTAAAAAATTTAAAAGTGTTACTCCACCCTGATAAGCTTTATCAATTATAGAATCACATCTTTTTTTAAAATTATTTAAAGATTCCATAATATTCTTCCTAATCTTACATGTGTTGAACCAGCTTCAATTGCTTCTTTATAATCATCAGACATACCCATAGATAAATAAGGAAGCTTAATATTAAAGTCTTTTTCTACTCTTTCCTTTAAATATTTTAATGCCTTAAATTGTTTCAAGATATCATCATATGTATCATTTTTGATTGCCATCATCATAAATCCAATTACATTGATATTCTTAAATTTTAATACCTCTTCCATGAAAGGATTAATTTCTTTATATGAAACACCATTCTTATTTTCTTCTAGATTAATAGATACTTCAATAAAACAATCTAAAGGCTTTTCTCTTTTTTCATCAATCAATTTAGCAAGCTTTAAAGAATCTAGTGAATGTAATACATCAATTTTATTAATAACATCTGCTGCCTTATTCCTTTGCAGATGGCCAATAAAATGCCATTTAATATCTTTATAATCCTTTAATGCTTCATATTTTTCTAAGAAAGCATCTACTCTATTTTCTCAATAATTTTTAATATTATGGCTATATAATTCTAATAATCCCTTATAATCAACATACTTAGTAGCACATACTACTGTTACACTTTTAGGTATAGTATTCATAAAAGAATCAATGTCTTCTCTTAACATAACAATCACTTCCATAAATATTATACTATTTTCTTTATAAAAGAAAAAGAAAAAAGGATAACAAAAAGTGTTATCCTTTTTTCAAAAATTGGGAGAGTTATAGTTTGCTTATGAAAAAGTAATCTACCGTGTAGGGAGTATAGATAGACATCTTCTTTATAAGACAACTATATTATAATCTCTTTTTTAAAAAATTGCAACTAATACAATGTCAAAAATTTTAAAAACATTATGTGAAATTGTGGGAATTAAGAATTATTCTTATTTATAATGTTTTATTTCAATTTTGCTAAAGCCATGATCTTCCATTAATTTATCAAGCTTTTTAGGAATATTAATTGTTCTAAAAAAGTAGATCAACCTTAAAACAAAATAAGGTATGCAAATTATTGGTGAAAATACAATAATTATTATTTTTATTGAAATTTTTGATTTTTCAAAGAAGCTTTTAGTTAAAACTATATGTCCATCGACAATATTTTCTTTTAAATATGCTTCAAAAGTATATCTTTTAAATATTGCTGAAAATGATAAAGGAAGCTCTAATATATTAGTTTCATTAAAATATACTTTAGCTTTTTCAGAATCTACTATTATATATCTATTATGCTCTCTATCGATAATTGATATAGTTGGAGCAAAGAAAATATATACTGCTAAAACTATAGTAGTTATACCTACTATCATACCAAATACACCATTATTTAATTTAATATTATGGACGCTAGTATTAGCAAATTGAGTTATTGCTGCTTCTGTTAAAACTAAGGCAGTTAAAGCTGTAATAAAATTTATAATTTTAATATCTCTATAAAAATGTCCATATCTTTTAACTCTAATTAAGCCATAGATTGCAACACCAAGTTCTATAAATGATACTAAAGCAATCAATAAAGCAAGTCCAAAAGTAAAATTATATGTTAAATAATTTTCATATATTAAAAGTCTTGATGAATAGAATGTGTATATTATTCCTGCGGTTAAAACAAATATAAAAATAAATAGATTTCTAAATTTAAAGCTTCTTCTATCTGATGTAAGTCCTAAAAGACATTCACCTTTAGATAAAATAATGAATACATTAAATAATCCAGCAACTGCTAAGAAATAGTTATGGAATATAAATGATCCAATAAATTTAGCTATACAAATAAATAAATTTGCGACTAGAGAGATAAGAGAAAAAACCTTTATTCTTTTCTCATAATTAATTTTTGAAAAAAAATCAATTAAACCCACTCTATCGCCTCATTTCTTTATTGCATCATTATAATAATTATAACATATTATTTATAACAGAAAAAGGTGCTTATAGCACCTATATTCTATACTAACCAATATAATCCATTATCATCAAATGTATAATTTAAGCTTGAAGCTTGGCTTATTGTGGCATTTTTATTACCTAGTTCAATAACATAACCACTAGAAATTGTTGTTGGTAATTTAACAACAACCATATCAGAAATTGTTAAATAATAGTTTGCGGTTAATGTCATATTTTGTGATTTGCCATAGCTTGATAAGCTACCACTTACCTTTTCACATTCTGATGTCATTCCTGTAGGACACATAGCCACCACATATCCAGATACATATTTATAACCTTGTTCAGTATCAATACATGAATTTCCACCAGATGTTGATATTACTACTGTTTTACCACCATCAAATAGGATACCACCATATGATGTTGTTGTGTTAGCATCAAGACCATCGCCTCCTGCATATACATAGATTTCACCACCAGTTATTGAAATGCCATATGATCCTGTTGATAATGTAGAATTGAAGCCATCATCTTTAGATGTGACTTTTACTGTTCCACCAGATACATTTATCTTTGTCCCTTCTATTCCTTCGTAACTATTTTCAACAACTACATTGCCATTTGTAATTGATAATTCACCATCTGCATGAATACCATCATCGTTTGAATAAACTTTAATATCTCCACCATTAATAATTACATTTCCAGTTGGAGTTACACCTGATTCAAGTGTTGAATCATTATTCGCATGAATTGCATCATCATAAGATTTAATATAAATTATTCCACCATTAATGATTATTTCATTAAATGATTTCATTCCTTTTGTTGAATAATCACCTTTATCACTATTTCCATCACTCATACCACCTGGCATACCACCAGTTTGAGTTGATGTTGTATAGTTTGTAAAACTATAAGATGAACCTGAATATGCGATTGTATCATAATTATCATTTACAGTTAACTGATTTGATTTATTGTAATATGAAGATGATTGTCCTTGTTCTTGTGATGAATACACATAAACAATCATCTTATCATATCCAGATGGCTTATCCACTTGGTAATAATAATATGTTACAGTAGATCTTCCTTGTCTTGATTGAACTGTATATGTCGGAGTAGTTAAACTATTCTTCCAAATATATTCTCCTGTTGAAGAATTATAATAATAAATTGAATATTTATATGTATTAGATGTAGATCTAATGTAATAAATTGAATCAGATGTATATGTAATTTCTTCTGAATAAGTAGAATATTTATCAGTATAAATTGTTATTGAAGGATTATTGTTTACAACAATATCATACGCTGCATCCATTCCATCACAAGCTGCATAGATTACAATATTTCCATCATTAATTGTGATAGTACCTTTTTGTTTAGAACTTGAAGATAGACTAGAATTTGATGTTTTAATACCATCACCTTGTCTTGCTATTAATGTATATGTTCCTGAATTAATTGTTACACTATCATTTCCTTTTAATGCATTATCTACTACATTTACTGTTAAATCTAGTTTCTGAGCTACTAAATCATCTTTAGCATGGATACCATTATTATTTTCTGAATAAATATATAATTCTCCAGTTCCTTTAAGTTTTAAATCAGAAACTGTATATAAAGATGCCAAAACATCAGTTGTGCTATCTGATGAAACTGTTGCTCTATAATCTCTAATATAATTTGTTGTTCCACTTAGTGCGCTTATTTCAGTATTTTCTTCTGTATTAACATAAATTGGGCATGAATCATATGAATAAATAGATACATTATTTAAATCTAATTGAACATCAGTTGTTGAATTGATTATTATTGAACCATAATATGTTCCTGATAAGCTTAATTCTAAATTATTTTCAGTTTCAATAGTTAGTAAACCATCAACAAATTCATAATCAAATGAGCCTATAACAGCATTTCCATATAAGATATATGAATCATTACCATCACTTGTAATAATCTCAAATGATGTGATTATATCACTTTCTTCTTCATTTGGTATTGCTGAAATTGATATTTCAATATCAGATGATATTTTTGTAATTCTATATCCATTAGTATAATCAGTTATTTGTTTTATATTTTTATAATTTCCTGTAATTGTTATACAGCTAACATCTACAAAATATCCTTCATTAGGAACAATTATAAAATTAATTTGTCCATCAGTATATGTTGCCTCACCTGTATCTCCATTTCTAGATACTGAAAAATCTGTATTAACACCAGCACCTGACATGTCTTGAGTGTCATATACATATACACTACAATTTTCTAAATCAAATGAAATATTGTATGCGTTAATGACTTCTTCTCCGCTTGTTTCATAACCTGTTTCATCATCTCCACCTTGGTTATCATCAGTTCCTGTGTTGTCGTCAGTAACTGTGTTATCATCATTACCTGTATTGTCGTCAGTTCCTGTATTATCATCACTACCTGCATTATCATCAGTTCCTGTGTTATCATCACTACCTGTATTATCGTCAGTAACTGTGTTATCGTCAGTTCCTGTGTTATCATCACTACCTGCATTATCATCAGTTCCTGTGTTATCATCACTACCTGTGTTGTCGTCAGTTCCTGTGTTGTCGTCAGTAACTGTGTTATCATCATTACCTGTATTGTCGTCAGTTCCTGTATTATCATCACTACCTGCATTATCATCAGTTCCTGTGTTATCATCACTACCTGT
>JAFRXJ010000055.1 GCA_017441525.1 Acholeplasmatales bacterium
ATTCTTTTTCACCATCAACTGAGAAATCTAGATCTGCAGCTAATTTGAATTCGCCACTAGTATTAGCTACTAAATTATTCTTAAAATCTTCTGTTGACATGATTTCTTGTGATACTTCAGTAGTTGTATTACCTGTAATTGCTATAATTCTTGAATCATATTGTTTATAGGTAACATATAAAACGAAATGATATTCTTGATCTTCAGTTAATCCAGTAAATGAAACAGTCGAAGATGTATATACACCACCTGAAAAATATACATTTCGTCTAGATACATAAATTTCTTCATTGTTTTCAAACTTGTATGCCACAACATAGCACGAAGCTGCTCCACTTGATAAATTATCGTTTTCCGTAAATATAATCCTTAAATTTGCAACATTTTTATAAATTGATGTTATTTGCATACTAACATTGTTTTCATTTATGCCTGAATCTGATTTTTTTACAACACATCTTGCTTCATATGCTATATTTTTTTCTGGCATAAAAAATGTATAATTTTCTTTTGTAGATATAAGGTTACCATTCTCGTACCAACCTTCAAACAAATGATTTGAATTTACAATAGCCGATATAGTAACTAATTCTCCACTTCGCTTATTTTCCGAATTTGATATATAATCAAATCCATAATTTATATTCTTTTGAAGTACTAATTGATAAAAATCTCCCAGCCAATTTGCCTCTAATTCTATATTTTCTGTTACAGTATAACCTACAAAGCTCCATTTTTCACCTTGATAATACCATCCATCAAATTCATATCCTTCTCTAGTCGGATCAGCTGGTTTAGTTACTTTTTCTCCTTTAACTACTTCTTGTGATGAAACAGTTGTTCCGCCTTTTGAATTAAAAGAAACAATACATTTATTAGATGAACCATTTCCATTTGAGTTTGTATTACTAAAAGAGCATGATGAAATACATATTATATTTATAAATATAATCATTGCTAATAATAGTTTAAATAATCGTCTCATAATACCCTCCTTTTTTAAAAATTAATATAATAAAATGTGTGTATTTATAAAAGTATTATATATTTTAATTTTAGCATAACAAATAAAAATATCAAAATTTAAAACTATAATTGATTTCGGATATAATAAAAAGGAGTGTGATTCACACTCCTAATTTTTATTAGTAATTTCTAATAATCTTAATTGCTGTACAGTTTGTACACATTAACATCTTTAATGCATCTGCGTCAAAGTATTCAGCATAAATTATTAACTTACGATCTAATGTACCTCTAGCTTTAATTCTTAATACATTACCCTTAGTTACAATGTGTAATGTCTTTAATACATCAATTGTAATTTCATCACCATCTTCGAAATGGTTACATAATGTATCTAAGTATACATTAGCTTCAATTTCTTCTTCACCTAAATCCTCACCTGGAATCATTGGGATGTAATCTCCTAAATCATCTGGCATATCAGCAGGGATAGAATGAACATTCATAGAATTATGTAAGTAATCAGTTGTCATACCAAGTGTAGCCATGATAGCTTCACCATTTGGAATTAATTGAGGCATGTAGTTAACTGGAGTATAATTTCTCTTTGGCTTAACTAATCTATTTGCCATCATGTAATCAACTAATTCTTTGAAGTACTTTAGTGCACGTGCAGAACGTACCTTCATCATTACTGGTACTTCAGCATATTGTTTCTTTTCAGAAACATTCTTTAAATGGTACTTAGGATTTTCATCAATGAATGATGGATCAATCGCTAAGAATACCTTAATAGACTTTCCACCTAATGCTACTTTAGCAACTAAACCCTTATAACGGTAAGATTCGCATCTAGCAGAATATCTACCTTTAGCACGATACATTTGTAAATAATTCTTAATTTCATTATAGTATTCCTTAGTTTAATAAGGAGCGAACATCATCTTAGAGTTGAATCTTCTCTTAATCTTCTTAGGTTTACCTTCTTCATCAACGATTTGGAAATCTTGAACGATTACTTGAGATTCCTTAGTAACAGGTAATTCTTCAATTTCTTCGCCTTAACGAAAATGTATGGTGAGATACCCGGACTCAGCTTCGTGAAGCCGGAAGGAGCATTCTACACTTTCCCGAACATCTCATCCGCTTTCGGAAAATCATACAAAGGGCAGAAGATAACGGATTCAGCCTCTTTCTGCGAGATACTACTAAAGGAGAAAATGGTGGCGGTAGTGCCGGGAAAGGCATTCGGGTATGACAAATGCTTCCGGCTCTCCTTTGCAACTTCAGAGGAGAACATCGTAAAAGGTTTAACGAGGATAAGGGAGTTCTTCAGCGAACTTGAATAAGATATGGAAACA
>JAFRXJ010000006.1 GCA_017441525.1 Acholeplasmatales bacterium
AAGCTGTAAGGAGGGAAAAAATAGTCTACAGTGTTATCAAAATAATGTTAACATATATTCAATATTTATTGGATATTAAATAGATGTTTATGTATTAACATCATTAAATAATTAATACAATTTATATTATACGAGGAGGGCTATTTATGATTTGTTTTAAAGATGTATCATTTCAATATACGCAAAAAGATGTAGCTGTTAAAAATGTATCATTTACAGTTAATGATCATGAATGGCTTTCTATAATCGGACATAATGGTTCTGGTAAATCAACTATTGCGAAGCTTTTAGTTGGTCTTTTAACACCATCTAAAGGTGAGATAGTAATTGATGGAGAAGTAATAAATGAAAATAATATCACATCAATTAGAAGAAAAGTAGGAATAGTATTTCAAAACCCAGATAATCAATTTGTTGGATATAATGTTAAATATGATATCGCCTTTGGTTTAGAAAATTATCAAGTACCAAGGGATGAAATGGTAAAGCTTATAGATGAATATACTAAAAAAGTAGATATGAATGAATTCTTATCTAGAGAGCCTCAAAATCTATCTGGTGGTCAGAAACAAAGAGTCGCAATCGCAGGTATTTTAGCTCTAAATTGTGACATCATCATATTAGATGAGGCAACATCTATGCTAGATCCTCAGGGTACAAAAGAAATAATTGAAATAATAGAAGAATTACATAATAAATATAATAAAACTATTATCACTATTACTCATGACTTAAATTTCGCTTCAAAAAGCGATAATATTTTAGTTATGAAAAATGGTCATTCAATTTTATTTGGAACACCTAATGAAATATTTGAAAGAAGAGATGTTTTATTATCTTCTAATTTAGATATGCCATTTGGCTTAAGGGCAGCCTTCTTGGCTAAGGAAGATGAGAAACTAAAAGATAATAAGGAGCTTATAGATGCTATATGGGAATATCATTTAACGAAGTAAGCCACCTTTATAGAGGCATAAAGAAAAAGGATATAAATATAGCCCTTGAAAATATATCTTTAAATATTAATGAGAAGAATGAATTTATCGCGATAGTTGGTAAAACTGGTTCTGGTAAATCTACATTAATACAACATATGAATGCCTTAAAGTTACCATCTAAAGGTAATGTAGAAATATTTGATTATGTTATTACACCTAAACAAAGAAAGAATCCTAAGCTTAAAAATGTAAGAAGAAGAGTAGGGTTTGTATTCCAATTCCCTGAATATCAATTATTTGAGGAAACTGTATTAAAAGATATTATGTTTGCCCCACTTAATTTTGGTATGAAAAAGGAAGAGGCAAAGGCTAAGGCAATAGAAATTGCGAAGCTTTTAAAGATTGAAAAGCTATTAGATAAATCTCCATTTAATTTATCTGGTGGTCAAATGAGAAAGGCTGCCATCGCTGGTATTTTATCATATGATCCAGATATATTATTATTAGATGAGCCTACGCGAGGACTTGATCCTCGTGGACAAGAAGAGATTATGAAATTATTCTATAATATTCATAAAAAGACTGGTAAGACTATTGTTATGATTACTCATGATATGAATATTGTATATGAATTTGCAACTAGAGTAATTGTTTTAAATGAAGGAAAGATAACATATGATGGTTCTAAGGAAGAATTATTTAGTTCAGATATTTATAAAAATAATTCTTTATCTAAGCCAGAAGTATTAGATTTAATTGATTATTTAAATGATAAATTAAATTTAAATATTGGATATGATACTTATACTTTAAATGAATTATTAAAAAAATTAGAAAAGAATACGGAGGTAGAATATGAATAATTTTACCTTCGGTCAATATATTCCAGGAAAAAGCTGGGTTTACAAGCTTGATCCTAGAACTAAAATATTTTTAACAATTGTTTTAATTGTTTTAGTATTTTTAATTCAAGATTTATTAACTATGGCAATTGCCTTAGGTGTATTTGCCTTAATATTTATTTCTACTAGAATATCATTTATTAAATTATTAAAGAGCCTTAAAGGCATAATGTTTTTATTGATGTTTACAGTAATATTACAGCTAATATATACTAAGGGAACGGTTGATAATCCTAATCCATTATATACATTTAATATGCAATTTGGCCTTTGGCAGCTATTAATAATATTAGGACTTATTGTTATATATTTTTTAGTGAAGAAATATATACCATTTAGAACTATATTTTTCTTATTAATTTTTGCCTTATGTTTTATTGTTTTATGGAAAAATCCATTTGTTGATACAGGCTTTAAATATGCATGGACATGGCCATTTGATAATATGAAATGGACTAATTTTAATTTTGATATTTATGAAGCTGGCTTGAATAAGGCAGGATTCATATTTATAAGAATTATTTTAATGGTATCAATTACACAGCTTTTAACACTTACAACAATGTCTATGGATATTAACCAAGGATTAGAATGGTTATTATCACCTTTAAAGATATTTAAAATACCTGTTGGTATATTTGCGATGTTAGTATCTCTAACCTTAAGATTTATCCCAACATTGTTAGGTGAAAGTAGAAAGATAATGGCAGCACAGGCATCTCGTGGTGTTGATTTTAATGAGGGTAGCCTAAAGGATAAGGCAAATCAAATTATTGCCTTATTAATCCCAATGTTTGTCATATCATTTAAGAGGGCAGATGAATTATCTAATGCCATGGAGGCAAGAGGATATGTTATAGGCGCCCCTAGAACTAAGATTGATGATTTAAAGTTTAGATTTATTGATTTCTTCTGTTTGGCAGTAGTTATTTTAATGTATGTGGCAGTTATTTTACATATGGCAGGTATCTATTAATGAGATATAAATGTATTGTTTCTTATGATGGCTATAATTATATGGGCTTTCAGGTTCAGGATAATGAAAAAACAATAGAGCTTTGTATAGAAGAAGCATTAATGAAGATGCTTGGTGAGGATATAAAAATATATCCATCTGGAAGAACAGATAGATATGTTCACGCTATTGGACAGGTATTCCATTTTGATTATGAAAAGGATCTACCTGATAATGGAATAAAAAGAGGTATTAATGCCTTCTTGCCTGAAGATATTCAAATTATGGATGTTAAACATGTAGATGATGATTTCCATGCTAGATTTAGTGCTAAATCTAAAGAGTATAGATATTATATAAATACTGGAGAATATAATCCACTAACAGTTAGATATATGCCACATATAACTAATTTAGATGTATCTAAAATGGAAGAAGCTATTAAATTATTTATTGGAACACATAATTTTAAAGGCTTTGCCTCAGCTCAAATAGATGAAAGAAAGGATACAAATAAAACTATTTTTGAAGCATATATAAACAAATATGACGATAAATTAGAATTTGTATTTATAGGAACCGGCTTTTTAAAATATCAAGTAAGAAGAATGATGGGAATTCTAATTGATATCGGAAGAGGTCATTCTGATAAAAGCTTAATTTTAGAAGTATTAGAAAAATGTGATCCTAAAATAAGTCATAAGGTTGCACCAGGATGTGGCTTA
This sequence comes from Acholeplasmatales bacterium, assembly GCA_017441525.1. Classification (GTDB taxonomy): domain Bacteria; phylum Bacillota_I; class Bacilli_A; order Acholeplasmatales; family Anaeroplasmataceae; genus Anaeroplasma. The sequence continues at coordinate 3,521 of JAFRXJ010000006.1, forward strand.
TATTTATATAAAGTCAATTACTAATTGAGGTATATAAATGGGAAGAGTTGAACAAAAAGATTTTGCAAATAATAATGGAAATAAGTTAGAAGATGTTTTACAATCTGATGAAGAAATAATTATAGAATTAGCTCCCCAAAAGGCAGATTTTATTTTAGAAAGCTTCTTAAAAGGACTTCCAATTGTTGTGATATGGGTTTTAATTGATATATTTATATTTAGTCAGTTTGCAAGAATGGGTACTTCAGTAGATAAAAAAGCTATGTTATGTATATCTTTTATCCTTGTTTTCCATCTATTTCCTTTATGGTTATATTTATATAGATTATTCAAAAGAATAGCTGTATTAGGAAAAATCAAATATTATTTTACAAATAAAAGAATAATTGTAAAGTCAGGAATAATAGGTACTGATTATAAATTCTTTACATATCCTGAGGTTTTAACTGCAGATGTTAAAAGAGGATTATTAGATAAAATATTTAGGGTTGGAGATATTTATATTACAGCCTCTAATAAAAGTGTAGTAATAGAAGATATCAAAAATCCATATCAATATTCAAATGCAATCTTTGAAGCTATAAGACTTAATAATGCAGATGCATTTTATAAATTAAAAGATAAAAATAATAAGAATTTTTAATGGGCAAAAAAGCCCATTTTTTTATTATTTATTATATTAATAATAAAATCTTTAAAGATAAGATTTTTCGTTGTATAATATAATCAAATGTTTTATGGAGAAGTAAGTATGAAAATGAAGGGCTTTATTACCTTTGAAGGTGGAGAATGTAGTGGAAAGACTACAGTTATTAACGCCTTATGTAAGGTATTCGAACAAAAAAATATTAAATATATAACAACAAGAGAACCAGGTGGTATTAGAATTGCAGAAGATATTAGAAATCTAATATTAGATGTTAAAAATACTGATATGACACCTGAATGTGAAGCATTACTTTATGCGGCAAGCCGTATGCAGCATTTAACTCAAAAGGTTATACCTGCAATAAAAGATAATAAAATTGTTATATGTGATAGATTCCTAGATTCAAGCCTAGCATATCAAGGATACGCTAGAGGTCTTGGAATGGATAATGTATTAAAGGTTAATTCATTTGCATTAGATTATTTACCAGAATTAACAATCTTTATTGATGTTACACCAGATGTTGCCTTAAAGAGAATGGGTAATGTTGATAGAGATGGTAAATGTGATAGATTAGATCAGGAAAATCAAAAGTTCCATGAAATGGTTTATAAAGGATATCATGAGGTTTTAAAAATGTATCCTGATAGAATTGTTAAGGTTGATGGAAATAAGCCTTTAGACGAAGTAGTAAATGAATGTATTGATATTGTTTTAAAATATATTGAAGGGTAGTGTTTTCTTTGGATATAAAAAAGGTAATTAAAACACAAGAAAATATTTTTAATGTTTTAAAGAAAGCTAAAGCTAATGATCGCCTAAGCCATGCTTACCTTTTTTATGGAGAGGAAGGTACAGGAAAGAAGGAAATGGCATACGCACTTGCCACTTTACTTTATTGTCCTAATGGTGGTTGCCTAGAATGCGATGTTTGTAAGACAATATTGACAGGAAACCATATGAATGTTGATTATATTGGTATTGCAGAAGATAAAAAAGGAATTATCAAAGAACAGGTTGCAGATTTACAAGAAGAATTTTCTAAGACATCACTTGTAGATGGAACAAGAATCTATATTGTAGATGGTATTGATACTGCATCACTTGCAGCTCAAAATTCATTATTAAAATTTATTGAAGAGCCAATTAATAAAACACCTACAATTGGTATATTTATTGCGAAAGAATTATCTAATGTAGTATCAACAATTAAATCTAGATGTATAAATATTCATTTTTCCGCAATAAATCATGCAGATAGAGCTAAGATAGTTGTTGGTATGGGTTATGATGAATTATCTAGTATATTAGCTACTGCCCTAACTAATAATCCAGATGAAGCAGTAGAGATAATTAACAACAATAATTTTGTTACCTTTAAAGAATCATTTTTAGATTTGATAAATATATCTAAACAAAAGGATGCAATTTATTATTATTTGAATCATTTATCTATTTATTCAAGCCAACAAAATTTAAACATTTTACTTACTTGGTATATGTTATTTTTAGAGGACGCAAATATTTGTGATGGCAATAATGCAAGTTTGATTTTATACCCATTATGTGATAAAATTATCACATATAGAAAAAAGAACGAGGGTATGCTTAGAGATAGGCTAGATATGACTCTTTCTTTGTTTTCTAAATTAAAAAGTAATGTAACAGCTAAAAATGTATTTCATGAGCTAATTACTAAAATTTTATAGAGGTTTTATGAGAACTATTAAGGTACAATTTAAGCCCGTTGGTAAAAGATACTTTTTTGGCGTTGATAAATACGATGTTAAAGATGGCGACAAAGTAGTAGTAAATACCATCAGGGGATTAGAAATGGGCTATTGTGTTGGCGAAATTTTTAATTTAAATGAAAAGAATTTAACATCTGAATTAAAAAACATTGTAAGAATTGCAACCCAAGAGGACATTAAGAATTACGAAAAAAATAAAGAAGAACAAGCTGAAATTATTCTTAATACTAAGAAGTTTTCTAAGAATCATGGATTAGAAATTAAGATATTAGAAGCTGAATATACACTAGATAAATCAAAACTTATTATCTATTTTGAATCTGAAGGAAGAATTGATTTTAGAGATTTAGTTAAGGATTTAGCTGAAATCTATCATACAAGAATCGAGCTTCGTCAGGTTGGATCTAGAGATGGTGCTAAGGTATTTGGTGGAATTGGTCCTTGCGGATTAATCGTATGTTGTAAAACATTTATTACTCAGTTTGATAATGTTTCAGTTAAGATGGCAAAAAACCAAAGTTTATCTTTAAATCCAGTTAAGATTAGTGGAAACTGTGGAAAGCTTTTATGCTGTATTAATTATGAAAATGATTTATATACAGAATTAAGAAAGCACGCACCAGATATTGGAGATATAGTTGAAACAGAAAATGGACCTGCCAAGGTATTATCTTGTGATGTAATAAATAAAAATCTTAAGGTTAAATACCAAAACGAAGATAATTCATTTGGTTATTTGAAAATAGATGATGTTAAATTTGTTCCATCATATAAGAAGAGTAACAACAATAAAAATAGTGATGATGAGGAATTAGACAATGCCCTTAATTTGGAATGAGCTATTAGGTAGAGAAAAATATCAAATTTGTCAGGATCCTGATGTGTTCAATTTCTCACTAGATTCAATGTTGTTAGCATCATTTGCCACAATCAATAAAAATGTTAAGACTATTTGTGATTTATGTACAGGAAATGCTCCAATACCTATGTATTTAACATTGAGGACAAATGCTAAAATAGTAGGTGTTGAAATCCAAGAATATATAGCGAAGCTTGCGAATATATCTATTGAAAAGAATCATTTAGAAAATCAGATTCAAGTAGTTAATGATAATTTGATTAATATAAATGAAAAAATAGGAAAGCATACATTTGATTTAGTGTTATGTAATCCTCCATTCTTTAAAATAGGTAGTCATCATGTTAATCCAAATGATATGAAAGCTATAGCGAGACATGAAATATTAGCTACCTTAGATGATATAGTTAAGGAAGCATCCTTACTTTTGAATTCTAAAGGTAGATTCGCAATGGTACATAGACCAGATAGAATATTAGAAATAATTGATACTTTTAGGAAATATAAAATAGAACCTAAAAGAATTCAATTTGTATATCCAAAGATTAATAGTGAATGTAATCATATATTAATTGAAGGAATTAAAGATGGAAGTGAAGGATCTTTAAGAATTTTACCACCACTTTATGTTTACAAAGATGATGGTAAATGGACTGAAGAGATTTTAAAAATATATAATTATGAGGAGTGATAAGTTATGTTTTTAAGTTTATTAAACAAAAAGGAAATGCTAAAGTTCATGGATTTAGCTATCTACATGGTAGACATCGATGGAGAGCCTACTGATGTAGAAAAGAGATTATTACATAAGATGATGGCAGAATTAGAGCCAGTTAAGGATGAATATACATTCCGTTTAACTGATACTGCTGAAAATACAATTAAATTCTTCAAACAATCTAATCCAGTTGTTAAGAATGTTGTTTATTTAAATCTAGTTATGATTTCAATGCAAGATGACTTATATAATACATCTGAATTATTATTCCTTGAAAAAATTCAAAAAGAATTAGAAATTTCAGCTGAAAAGAGAAGAGAATTAATTTCTGTTGTATATGCTGAAAGAGACTTAAGAGAAAAGACCATTCGTATTCTTAAGAACTAATGAGAATTCGAAGCTTTGATTCTAAACAAGGTATTTTATATCTTGTAGCAACCCCAATTGGAAATATGTCTGATATTACAATTAGGGCAATTGAAATATTAAAATCAGTTGATAAGATTTATGCAGAAGATACAAGAAATTCAATTAATCTTTTAAAGCACCATAATATATCAACACATCTTGAGTCATATCATGAATTTAATCAAGAAATAAAAACAACAGATATTGTTAATGAAATTAAATCAGGAATGAATATAGCTTTAATATCTGATGCAGGTTTACCTGTAATATCAGATCCTGGTTATAAAATAGTAAAAGAAGCGAGAGCCTTAGGACTTAGAGTATCTACAATTCCTGGAGCGTCTGCCGGTATTAGTGCTCTAATTTCATCAGGGCTTGCCCCAATGCCATATACATTTTATGGTTTCCTTGATTCAAAGAAATCAAAAAGAATATCTGAATTAAATGAATTAAAATATATTAATCATACAATTATATTTTATGAGGCACCTCATAGATTAAAAGATACATTAGAAGATATGTATGATGTTTTAGGTAATAGAGATATATGTATCGCAAGAGAATTAACTAAAACATTTGAAGAATATATCTTAACAAATTTAGAGGATGCCAAGGAATTAGAGCCTTTAAAAGGTGAAATAGTTTTAATTGTTAATGGGTATAAAGATAATAATTCTAATTTAGAAATTGATCCTAATGAAAGAATAGATGAATTGATTAAATTAGGATATAAGCCTAATGAAGCAATTAAAGAAGCAGCAAAACAATTAAACAAAGATAAAAAAGAACTATATAAAAATTATTCTGACTATAAAAACAATAAGGAGAGATAAAAAAATGTCTAATAATTATGATGGCTATATTAAACCAATTAGCTATGATGAATTAATTAAATTATTTGATTCTTTAGATACAGGATTAGTTTATATCGGTGGTGAATGGTGTGACAACTGCCACGATGTTTTAAATATCGTCGTAGATGAAGCAAAGAAGCATAAATTAGATTGTATATATAATTATGATTCTATATTCACAAATGTTTATGGAGAAAAAGAAGATTTAAGAGATTGTAAGAGCTTAGAGATAAAGCTTAAATACTACGCTATAGTTGAAAAATCTCAATTTAAATCTGATGAATTAGTTAAAGATACATTAATTCCAAGAATTCATGTACCATTCTATATGGCTATTAGAAATGGTAGCTGTATTGGTTATTATTCTGCAGAATTATTAAATGAAAATGGAATATTACATGATAGATGTAATATGGAAGAAGATAAATCAGAAGATTTTAGACAAAAAATCGGAGATTTAATTTCAAAATTAAATTATGATAGATTATTTTAATTAATTTCTACTCAACTCTTGTTGGGTAGTTTTTAATTCGTTGATTAATATCAAATATTTTGATATAATCAATAAGAATATTGAAAAGACGGAGGTCTTAGTATGGAAAATAAGAAATTTTATTTAACTACAGCAATCGCATATACTTCATCTAAACCACATATTGGTAATGTTTATGAAGCAATACTTGCGGACTGTATTGTAAGATATAAGAAGAAAGATGGCTATGATACATATTTCCAAACAGGAACTGATGAGCATGGTCAAAAAATTGAACAAAAGGCTATTAAGGCAGGAACAACTCCAAAGGCTCATGTAGATAAGGTATCTAAAGAATTAAGAGATACATATGACATGATGAATGTAAAATATGATCATTTTATTCGTACAACTGATAAAGATCATGAAGAGATTGTTGCCCAGGCTTTTGAAAAGATGTTAGCCAAAGGCGATATCTACAAAGGAAAATATGAAGGATATTACTGTGTAGATTGTGAATCTTATTTTACTGAAAAAGATTTAGTTGATGGATGCTGCCCAGATTGTGGAGCTAAAGTAACTAAAAATAGTGAAGAATGTTATTTCTTAAAGCTTGAACCATATAGACAAAGATTATTAAATTATATCAATGATAATCCAAAATTCATTGAGCCAGAGTCAAGAAAGAATGAAATGATTAATAATTTCTTAAAAAATCCAATTCCTGATCTTTGTGTATCTAGAACATCATATAAGTGGGGTATTCCTGTTATATCTGATCCTAAGCATGTAATCTATGTTTGGATAGATGCCCTAATGAATTATGTTACTGGACTTGGTTATGACGTTAATGGTAATCATGGAGATTTATATAAAAAATATTGGCCATGTGATGTTCATCTAATTGGTAAAGATATTTTAAGATTCCATACTATTTATTGGCCAATTATGTTAATGTCTTTAGATATGCCACTACCTAAACAAGTATTTGGTCATCCATGGATTTTAACAAATCATAATAAGATGTCAAAATCTAAAAATAATGTATTATATACAGATGATTTAACATCATATTTTGGTGTTGATGCTGTAAGATATTATGTATTACATGAAATTCCATTTGCACAAGATGGTAATATTACATATGAACTTGTATGTGAAAGAACAAATTCAGATTTAGCTAATACATATGGTAATTTAGTTAATAGAACTATCGCAATGGTTAAAAAGTATTTTGGAGATGCTAAAATAACAAAGGGTACTAAGACAGAATTTGATGATGAATTAGCTAATGTTATTAATGAATCTGTTAAGAAATATAAAGAATTAATGGATCAATTTAGAGTTGCTGATGCATTAGAAGAAGCAATGAAATTATTAAGACAAGCTAATAAATACATTGATGAAACAGCACCTTGGGCATTAGCTAAGGATGAATCTAAGAAAGATGTATTAATGAATGTTTTATATAATTTATTAGAATCAATTAGAATTGGTTCAGTATTATTAGAACCAGCAATTCCTGATACAGCAAATAAGGTATATACAGCACTAAATACTAAGAATACTGATTTTAGTAGTTTATCATTTGGTTTAGAAAAAGATTATTTAGTTTCTAAATGTGATGTATTATTCCAAAGATTAGATGTTAATGAAATTATGGAAAAGATTTCAGCAGCTGAAGCAGCTAAACAAGCTCAAGTTGCAGCACAAGCAGAAGATGAAATTGATATTGAAGCATTTGAAAAGGTTAAGCTTGTTGTTGGACAAATTGTTGAAGCTAAAAAGCATCCAAAGGCTGATAAATTATTAGTATTTAAGATTAATATAGGTACTGAGGTTAGACAAATAGTTTCTGGTATTGCTAAATTCTATAACCCAGAAGATTTAGTAGGTAAGAAAGTAATTGTTGTTAAAAACTTAAAGGCTATTAAATTAAGAGGAGAAGAATCTCATGGTATGTTACTATGTGGTTCTGATGAGGCAGATTCATATTTAGAATTAGTAAATATTGATAAATGTAATCCTGGAGATATCATAAGATAATAAAAGCACTTCGGTGCTTTTTTATTTCTATATGTGTTATTATTTCCAGACATCTTGAAAATGAAGTATATCATTATTCTGAGGAAGAACCAGCAACTGAAGGAAACTTCTGGCATTTTGATGAAGAAGGAAAGCCTGGTGCTTGGACAGCAGAAGAATAATTAAATTTCAAAAAGAAATAAAATAATAAAAGGTCGATGAAATTTCATCGGCCTTTATTGTTATGATACAAATGTATCAATATCATATTCTTGGAATAATTGATATAATTTTTTAGGTATTTCTAATTCATAATATGTTCCATTTTCTTCATAAGATTTATTAGATATTTGGCATTTTTCTTCAGCTATATTTATTAGATCTCCTCTGTTATATGGAACAATTATTTTTGCGTGGATAAATGAAGGAGATATTTCTTCTAATATAGTTTGTAATAATAAATCTATATTTTCTTTAGTTTTATTAGAATATTTAATAGATTTATATCCTGGAGTATCCATATATTTATTTAATGTTTTATCCCATTTATTTAATAAAAATATAGATGGTATATTATTCGCTCCAATTTGGTTTAAAACCTCAAAAACGACTGTTATTTGCTGATTTATGTATGGAGTAGAAGAATCTACAACATGAATTATAAAATCAGCATTTTTTATTTCTTGTAATGTTGAATAAAATGAATTAATTAAATTATGTGGTAATTTAGATACAAATCCAATTGTATCTACTAACATAAATTCAACCTTATTATAATTAATTAGTCTATTATATGTATATAATGTAGAGAATAACTGATTCTTTTCTAATACCTCTTTATTTTTAGAAGAATTAATATATTGTAAAATAGAATTCATAGTAGATGATTTACCTGCGTTAGTATATCCTACTAATGCGACAATAGGTATATCATTTCTCTTTCTTTTTTCTATTTGTTTCATTTTCATATTTCTAATGATATCTAATTCATATTTTAATTTATTAATTTCTATCATTAAATGTCTTCTATCTAATTCCTTTTGAGTTTCACCGGCGCCACGTGTTGCGGTAGAAGCACCACCACCAATACGAGACTCTTTTTCTCTTAAGAATTGGATTCTAGGTAATAAATATAAATCTTTAGTTAATTTTATTTCTATTTTAGATTCTTTAGATTTAGCTCTTAATTCGAATATTTTTAATATTAAATAAGATCTATCCATTACTTCAACATTTAATTCTTCACTAATATTTCTTAATTGAACTGGAGATAATTCATCATTAAATATTACTGTATCTATAGAATTAGCTAAGATATTTAATATTATTTCTTGAAGTTTTCCCTTACCAATATATGTTGCCGGATTTGGCACATCTAATGATTGTGTAATTTTTCCAACAACCTCGTAATCTAATGATTTTGCTAGATTTTTAAGCTCGTCTAGGGAATAATCAATGTCATATCTGTCATATTTAGTTGTAACACCCACTAAAAGAGCTCTCATATCTTTAATCACCACTAATATTATACCAATATGCCATTGACAAATAAAGTTGAAAATATAGGCAATTTGAAATATAATATAACTATATAAAGTAGCGAAAAATGAAATATTTAATATAAAGGGTGGTAGTAGTATTATGGTTAAAATTATTTCAGATTCAACATGTGATTTATCTAAGGAATTATTAGAAAAATATGATATTGAAACATTTCCTTTATTAGTTACTTTTGGTGAAGAATCTTATAAAGATGGTATTGAAATTGATCCAAATAAAATTTATGAAGAAGTTAAAAAAAGAGGATATTTACCTAAGACATCAGCAGTATCTGCGTTAGAGATTGAAGAAGTATTTAGAAAATATATAGATCAAGGTTATGAAATAGTATATACTGGTATTTCTAGTAAGATGTCATCTACATATAATAATGCATGTCTAGCAGCAAAAGAGGTTGCAGAAGATAAGATTTTCGTTGTAGATTCTAAGAATTTATCAACTGGTATTTCTTTATTATTATTAAAGGGATGTATGGATAGAGATAGAGGTCTTTCAGCAAAGGAAATAGCTGAAAACATGACAAAGCTTGCTGATAAGGTTAAATCACAATTCGCTATTGAAACTATGGAATATCTTCACAAGGGTGGAAGATGTTCAAGTATTGCAAGATTTGCAGCAACAGTATTAAGAATTAAGCCTATTATCTTCGTTAGAGATGGAACATTAAGTGTTGGTAAGAAACCACTTGGTAAGATGACAGTAGCATTAAATGCAATGCTAAAAATGTTAGAAGAAGATAAATCTAAAAACAATGTTGATCCTGAATTTATATTTGTAACAGATGCTATAGCACCTGAATCAAGAGAATATCTATTACCAAAGGTTAAAGAATTATTCCCTAATACAAATGTTTATGCAACAACTGCCGGTGGTGTAATAGCTTCACATTGTGGCTATGGAACAATTGGTATTTTATACATTTGTAAGGAAGATGTTCATTTATAAAATATTAAATTAATAACAAAATGCCGTGTTATTTTAAAATATTTATTTAAAAATATTGAAAATGCGGTATTTTTTTTATATAATATTCGCGTATTTTATTTTACTTAAATTTGAAAGGTTGTGTTGATTATGGGAAGAGCCCATGAAGTACGTGCAGCATCTATGGCTAAAACAGCTGCAATGAAATCTAGTAAATATGCTAAATGGGGAAAGGAAATCTTTGCTGCTGCAAAGGCTGGAGTACCTGACCCTGATATGAATCAAGGATTAAAGAATGTTATTGCTCGTGCAAAGAAGGATCAAGTTCCTGCAGATGTAATTAAAAGAGCAATTGAAAAAGCACAAGGTGTTAAATCTGGTGCTACTAAAGAAAAGTCTTATGAAGGTATGGGACCAGGAAATGTTGCTGTTATCGTTAACTGCTTAACTGATAATGATAATAGAACATTCACAGAAGTTCGTACAGCATTCAATAAGACAGGCGGAACAATTGGTCAAGCTGTTGGATACTTATTCAATAAGAAGGCTGTATTCGAATTCGAAGGAATGACTGAAGACGAAGTATTAGAAGCATTAATGATGGGTGAAAATGCTGATTATGAAGATTTAGTTGTTGATGAGGATGGATTTGTAAAAATTACTGCTCAACCTGAATCATTTGATGGTATTAAAGCTGCATTATTAGCTGTTAAGCCAGAACTTGAATTTGAAACTGCATCTTGTGATTTAGTTCCATCTACTTACGTAGACTTAGATGAAGATCATTTAGGAAAATTCAAGAGATTATTAGAAGCATTAGCTGAGTATGACGATGTTGATGAAGTAATTCATAATGCTAATTTACCAGCTGAAGACGGTGAATAAAAACTATTAGGGAGCTAGTGTTAGCTTCCTTTATTTTTTTGGTGAACATATGAAAATAATTATAGAACCTGATCAATTTAATAGAACACTTAAAAGAATGACTCATGAAATCATTGAAAGAAATGAAGATTTAAAAAGAGTTATTTTAGTTGGAATTGAAGGTAAGGGGACACCTATTGCTAGAGAAATAGCTAAATTAATTTTACAATTTGAAGGAATAAGTGTTCCTGTTGAATTAATAGATATTTCAGCTCATAGAGATGATGAAAAGAAAAATCTAACTAATAAATCAATTTTCTTAAACAATGTAGATGATAAAATCATCATTTTAGTTGATGATGTATTATACACTGGAAGAAGCGTTAGAGCAGCAATGGATGCCATAATTGATATGGGCCGTCCTGCTAAGATTGAGCTTGCAGTATTAGTAGATAGGGGACATAGAGAATTACCTATTAGAGCTGACTTTGTTGGTAAGTCAATTCCTACTAGCAAAGATGAAAAAGTAATTTGTGATTTTAACGAAAAGAAGATAATTATAAAGTAAACGCTTTCTCTAAAGATTAAGTTTAAATAATTTATTATTTATGATATTATTGTTGTATATCGTAAAAAAACAATTGTTTTTCTTACGAGAGCAAATCAGAAAGGAAAAAGGTATGCTAACTGATTTAGAAATAGCTCAACAAGCTGATATTAAACCTATTAAAGAAATTGCAAAAAAATTAAATATTAACGAAGATGATTTGGAATTTTATGGAAAATATAAGGCAAAAGTTGATCCAAATTGTATTAAAGCAAAAGAAGATGGAAAAGTAATCTTAGTTACTGCTATTTCACCTACACCTGCTGGTGAAGGAAAATCAACTACAACGATTGGTCTTTCTGATGCTTTAAATAAGCTAAATTATCAAACTATTGTTGCACTTCGTGAACCATCATTTGGACCTGTTATGGGTGTTAAGGGTGGAGCAGCTGGTGGAGGATATGCACAAGTTATCCCAATGGAAGATATTAACTTACATTTCACGGGTGACTTACATGCAATTACCACTGCAAATAACGCAATAGCTTCAATGATAGATAATCATATACATCAAGGAAATAAGCTTGGTATTGATCCAACAAGAATTATATGGCACAGATGCTTAGATATGAATGATCGTGCATTAAGAAGTGTTATAGTAGGTCTTGGTGGAAGCTCAAATGGAGTTCCTCGTGAGGATCATTTTGATATAACTGTTGCATCTGAGGTTATGGCTGTATTATGTTTATCAACATCTCTAGAAGATTTTAAGAAGAGAATCGCTAGAATGATTGTTGCTTATACATATGATAAAAAGCCAGTTACTGTTGATGATTTAAATGCTACAGGTGCTGTTGCATTAATTATGAAGGATGCATTAAAACCAAATTTAGTACAAACATTAGAACATAATCCTGCATTAATCCATGGTGGACCATTTGCAAATATCGCACATGGATGTAATTCAGTTATCGCAACTAAGCTAGCAATGAAGCTAGCTGATTATGTCGTGACTGAGGCAGGCTTCGGTGCTGATTTAGGTGCTGAAAAATTCTTAGACATTAAATGTAGACAAACGGGTATTAAACCTTCTTGTGTAGTAATAGTTGCTACCATTCGTGCGCTAAAGATGCATGGTGGTGTATTAAAAGAAGATTTAAAGAATGAAAATGTTGAAGCGTTAATGGCTGGAATTGTAAATCTAGAGAAGCATATTGAAAACATTAAAAAATATAATTTGCCATATGTTGTAGCAATTAATAAATTCTATACTGATACTAAAAATGAAGTAGAAGCATTAGAAAATTGGGCAAAAAAGAACGGACATACTGTTTCATTATCTGAAGTATTTACAGATGGTGGTAATGGTGGTCTTGATTTGGCAAAGAATGTTATTAATCAAATCGAAAAGAACGATGGTAGTAAAACATTTAAATGTATCTATGATGAAAATGATTCAATCAAAGATAAGATTACTACAATCGCAAAAGAAATATATGGTGCTGGCGCTGTTGAATTCTCAAGCCTAGCTAAAACTCAAATGAAGCAATTTAAGAAGAATGGTTGGGATAATTTACCAATTTGTATGGCAAAGACTCAATATTCTTTATCTGACAATCCTAAATTATTAGGAAGACCAGAAGGCTTCACATTAACAATTAGAGAATTAAAGCCATCAATTGGTGCAGGCTTTATCGTAGCTTTAACAGGTGATATTATGACAATGCCTGGTCTACCAAAAGAACCTGCAGCTGAAAAGATGGATATAATTGATGGAAAAATAGTAGGATTATTTTAATCTACAGGAAAGGACTTAATAATGGAATACATATATAACGAAAAACAAGTTGTAATCAACTTCTCAGAAAACTTTTGTAAGAATGAAGTAGAAGTATTAAATTCTGACTGCTTCAGTGAAGTTTTCACTAAATATATTGATAATTTATACAAAACAGAGAATCAAGCATTCTTACCACTTTTAGACTTAATGCCTAGAAAGAAAGTAGCAAAGATTTTAATTAGATTATTTAAATTATTATTCTGCTTATCTTTCAAGGATTTAGAGGCAACATCTAATGAAATTGAAAAGAGTGTTTTAGAAAAGAGATATAAATTATATGATTTAGTTCAAGATTTCTACAATTATTGGAGAAGAATTGAACGTTATTCAGTAGTTTTATCTAGAGCAACAAAGGATGGTGTTGAATCTTCATCATTCATTCAAGCTCAATCTGAATTTAACAATATTGTTTTATCTACATATAGAACAATTTCTGAAAAGCTATATGGCGAAAAATTCCCAATTTATCGTCAATTACCAGCTGGTGTTAACGCATCATTATTATTATCAAAGAATGAATGGATGCCAAAAGAATCTAAATATGCATTCTTAGCTAAGTGTGAGGCAATTGAACAAATCGTTATTAGACCTCCATTTATCTCATATTCTGCAAAGAATAAGAGAACAGGTACATATCCTGAAGTATTTACTAACCCTATTGAAAAGGTTAAAGATAAATTTGAACCAAAGAGCTACTATTGTTATGCAGCAAAAGTTGGTTCAGCATTAGCTTATATTTATTTCCATAGAGACTATATGGCTCATGGTATTACAATTGGAAACTTATTTGAATTCGTTCCACTAAATGCTTGTAAGAATAAGAAGCCTGATTTATTATACATTTTCGGTGCTGATTATGAAGGTGAATCTGAATTCTATTATGATAAGGAAGATGATATCTATGTTGGTATCGCTCCACATAATTCATCTATTGATTACTTTGGATATATGAAGAAGATGTTATTAACTTTATATAATACAAAGATGATTGATCAAGGAAATCTACCTATTCATGGTGCTTGTGTAAAGATTACTATGAAAGATGGTACTAAGAAGAATATCGTTATTATGGGTGACTCAGGTGCAGGTAAGTCTGAATCATTAGAAGCATTATCAGAAATGGCTGGAGATAACATCTCTGCACAATTAACTATCTTCGATGATATGGGTACATTCAAGATTGAAAACGATGAAGTTATAGCATATGGTACAGAAATCGGTGCATTCGTTAGACTTGACGATATGACTTCTGGATATGCTTATAGAGAAATGGATAGAGCAATCTTCATGAACCCTGATAAGGTTAACTCAAGATTAGTTATCCCTTGTGCTACATATGGTCAAATTATGGCTGGTAGCAAGGTTGATATGTATTTATATGCTAATAACTATGATGAAGAGTGTGAATCAGAAGTTGAATTCTATAACAACGCTGATGAAGCTAAAAAGATTTTCATCCGTGGTGCAAGAAGAGCAAAGGGTACAACTCAAGAAGTTGGTATGACTGAATCATTCTTCGCAAATCCATTTGGACCAGTTCAAAGAGAAGAACAAACAAGAGTTATTATTGATAAAGTATTTAAGAAATTATTTGAAAACAATATTCCAGTTGGTGTATTACATACAAGACTAGCAGTTCCAGGAATGGAGCATGACGGTCCAGCTTTAGCAGCTAAAAAATTATTTGAATTGATTGAGAGTAAATAATATGGTAAGAGTAGGAATAATCATGGGATCAAACTCTGATTACGAAGTAATGCAAGATGCATGCAAAGTATTAGATGAGTTTGGAGTAGAATATGAAAAAAGAGTAGTATCTGCACATAGAACACCTGATTTAATGTATGAATATGCTCATAGTGCAGAAGAAAGAGGAATTAAAGTTATCATCGCTGGTGCTGGTGGGGCAGCTCACTTACCAGGCATGGTTGCTGCAATGACAACTTTACCTGTAATAGGTGTTCCAGTTAAATCAAGAGCACTAAATGGCTTAGATTCATTATTATCTATTGTTCAAATGCCAGGTGGTGTTCCTGTATTAACAGTTGCTATCAATGGTGCTAAAAACGCTGGTTTATCAGCTGTAAGTATTTTAGCTACAAATGATAAAGATTTAGCTAAAAAGCTAAAAGATTTTAGAAAAAATCAAACAGAAACTGTATTAAATATTGAATTATAATTTTAAAAATACCGTCCTTGAAGGGCGGTATTTTATTTTTAAATCACCTAAAAGAATGATTACTTTTATAATTTTTATGATAAAATACAAGTAAATTTACTTAAATTATTAAAAATAGGGAGACATAATT
The DNA here is from genome assembly GCA_017441525.1 of Acholeplasmatales bacterium. Classification (GTDB taxonomy): domain Bacteria; phylum Bacillota_I; class Bacilli_A; order Acholeplasmatales; family Anaeroplasmataceae; genus Anaeroplasma. Next base: position 19,301 of record JAFRXJ010000006.1, read on the forward strand.
ATGAAAAAAATAATTAATTATTTAATACCAGCACTTTGTCTTTTTGTGCTTGCATCTTGTAGCTCTAATTCAAATGCTAATAATAAATCAAATAAAGAAGAAATAGATTATTCTGATGATGCAAATTATCAAGTTACAGATGAAGAGTTTAGAAATATGTATAACATTTCTGGTGATTATTCTGTAGTTTATAAGCTTTTTTCAGATAATGGAAGTTCAGTTTCAATTCCATTCGAGACACTTACTTTTAAAAAAGATGATAATAAAATGAATTTAGAACTAGAATATATTATATCATCATCTAATAAATCATATTACTCTATTATCAATGAGGATTCGTCTATATCAACAGTAGAATATAATGGAACATCATATTCTTATTTGAATTATGGTGCGGATGTTTCACAAATGATTCCTAAAGCAACAAGCTACATACCAATGGATAATCTTGTAGAAAATAAGACATTTGATTCAAAAACTAATATGTATAAAATAACTGAATATCCATATTCTGATAGCATAAATATTGATATGAATTTTAAATTTGAAAATAAAAAGATAGTTTATTATTCTATGAATATGAAAAGTAAAAGTGCCACAGGTTCACTTGTGAAAGTTGATTTTATATATAAAGATCAAACTGTAACAATTCCTGCGGATGCACTTCAATTATTAAATGGGAATGTATTAAGATAATAAAAAGTTAGTAGACACTAAAATAAAGGTAGTGTTTGCTAACTTTTTTCTTTTATTAATTATATTAATAATAAAGCGTTTTAATTGTTTACTAGTTAAGTCTTTTATGTTAAAATATACAATGTAGTTTTTAATGATTTTGTTTTAATATTATAAATATTAAAATAAAAATAAAAATTATAATTTCTGAGCACTACTTGGATCGAGGTTTTATTATGATGAAGCGCAAGATGCAAGTTAATATTATTCAAAGACCATTTATTATGAATGGGTGTTTTTAGTGCGATTATAGTAGCATTTTTATAATGCTGCTTTTTTGTTTAATGAGGTTATTATGAAAACAATCGGAATTATTGGTGGAGGCCAACTTGGAATGATGTTGGCAGAAGAAATTCATAATTTAGGTGCTAAAGCAATTTGTTTAGATCCTAACCCTAAATGTTCTGCAAGCTTTGTTTGTGATGATATCGTAGTTGCAAAATATGATGATATCGAAGGGCTTAAGAAATTAGGAGATATGACAGATGTTATAACTTATGAATTCGAAAATGTTCCATCTAAGCAATTAAAATTTTTATTAGATACTTATAACATTCCTCAAGGCATTCAACCTTTGTTTGATTCTCAAAATAGAATTAGAGAAAAAGAAAATGCTAAGAAGCATGGATTAAAGACTCCTAAATTTAAAGCAATTAATTCACTAGCTGATTTAGAAGATGGAATAAAAGAAATTGGAATTCCTTGTGTATATAAAACAACAACACTTGGTTATGATGGTCATGGACAGGTTTTAATTAAATCAAAAGATGACATCGAAAAGGTTAAGCCTTTCCTTGAAGGTGAAGGTATCCTAGAAGAATTTATTAAATATGATTTTGAAACATCAGTAATTCTGGTTAGAAGTAAAGATAAAACAATTACTTTCCCAATGGGGATTAATAAACATAAAAATGGTATCCTAGATGAAGTATTTGTAGATAAGCAATTAAAGGTATTTGATACTATTAAAAAAGACGCCATTAGATTTATGGAAAGCGTAGGATACTATGGAATCTTATGTATAGAGATATTTGTTAAAGGTGATGAATATTTCTTTAATGAGATGGCACCAAGACCACACAACAGTGGCCACTACACTATTGAAGGTTGTACAACTAATCAATATAGAGAATTAGCTAGATTCTTATTAGAGATGCCTCTTGAAGAACCAAAGCTTATATCTCCTACAGTAATGAAAAACATTTTAGGTTTTGATTACGATAATATGAAAAAAGTAAAAGTAGATAAAGATGTTCATATTCATGATTACTTTAAAGCAGAAGTAAGAGAGAAAAGAAAGATGGCACATATTACTTTTACAAACACAACAAAAGATGAATATATAGAAAAATATAAAAATTTATTTTGTGAGGATTAATAACATGGCAGATTTTAGAATTTATGTTGAAAAGAAAGAAAAATATCAAGTTGAGGCTAAATCATTACAAGCTGAATTAAATCTTAATTTAGGTTTAAATCAAAAGAATGTAAGAACAATTAATGTTTATGATTTATTTAATTTTGACGAAGAATTATTAGAAAAAGCTAAATATAGAGTATTTGGTGAAATCGTAACTGATAATGTATTTGATAATCTTGATTTAACTGGTAAGAAATATATCGCAATTGAATTCTTACCTGGTCAATTTGATCAAAGAGCATCTTCAGCAATTGATTGTGTTAAATTAATTAACCCAGATGCTGATATAAATATTAGATCTGGAAGAATTATCATTTTAGATGATGACACATCTGATGAAGATTTAGAAAAGGTTAAGAAATTTGAAATCAACGCTGTTGAAGCAAGAGAAAAAGATTTAACTCAATTAACTGATATGGAAAAAGCTCCTATTAAGCCTGTTGAAGTATTAAAAGACTTCATCAAGATGGAGGATAAGGATTTAGATGCTTATTGCAAGAAGATGGGTCTTGCAATGAACAAGGATGACTTAAAGTGTGTTGTTGATTACTTTAAGGAAGAAGGAAGAGATCCTTGGGAAACAGAATTAAGAATTCTAGATACATATTGGTCTGACCATTGTAGACATACAACATTCGGTACTGTATTAGATGAAATCAAGATTGATGAATCATTTATGAAGGCTGAATTAGATGAAGCATTAGATAATTATTACAATATTAGAAAAGATTTACAAAGAGAAGAAAAGAAAATCTGCTTAATGGATTTAGCAACAATTGGTGCTAGATATTTAAGAAAGATTGGTAAGCTAGATGATTTAGAAGAATCAGAAGAAAACAATGCTTGTTCAATCTTTGTTACAATTGATGTTGATGGAAAACCAGAAAAATGGTTATTACAATTCAAAAACGAAACTCATAACCACCCAACTGAAATCGAACCATTCGGTGGTGCGTCAACATGTTTAGGTGGAGCTATTCGTGACCCTCTATCAGGACGTGCATATGTTTACCAAGCAATGCGTGTTACTGGTGCTGGTAATATTTATGCTGAAATTAAAGATACATTACCTGGTAAGCTACCTCAAAGAATTATTTCTACAAAGGCAGCTCAAGGTTATTCATCATATGGTAACCAAATCGGTTTAGCAACTACTCATGTTAGAGAAATCTATCATGATGATTATGTTGCAAAGCGTTTAGAGGTTGGTGCTGTAGTAGGTGCGGTTAGAGCTGATGTAATCAGAAGAGAATCACCTGCAGCAGGAGATGTAATTTTACTTCTTGGTGGTAGAACAGGAAGAGATGGTATTGGTGGTGCAACTGGTTCATCTAAGGAGCATACAACAAAATCATTAGAGGTTTGTTCATCAGAAGTTCAAAAGGGTAATGCACCTGAAGAAAGAAAGATTAGCCACTTATTTAGAAGACCTGAAGTAACAAGATTGATTAAGAAATCAAATGACTTCGGTGCTGGAGGTGTTTCTGTAGCAATCGGTGAATTAGCTGATGGTCTAGAGATTTCATTAGATGCAGTTCCTACAAAATATACTGGTTTAAATGCTACAGAGGTTGCTATTTCTGAATCACAAGAAAGAATGGCAGTTGTAGTAGAACCAAAAGATGTAGAAGAATTTATTAAGTATTGTAAAGAAGAAAATATTGAAGTAACTAAGGTTGCTGTTGTTACTGCAGAACCAAGATTAGTAATGAACTATAGAGGAAGACAAATTGTTAACTTATCTCGTAAGTTCATTGATTCAGCTGGTGCCCTACACCATGCAAATGCAACAATTGGTGCAGTAGAAGAAAAGAATCCATTTGTTAAGGAATCTCAACCATTAGTTGAAAGAGTATTTAAGACATTATCTGATAATAATGTAGTTAGCCAAAAGGGCTTAATTGAAATGTTCGACTCAACAATCGGAGCATCAACAGTATTAATGCCATTTGGTGGAAAATATCAAAAGACTGAAACTCAAGTATCAGTTGAAAAGCTACCAGTAAAAGATGGTTATACAGATGCAGCATCTATTATGGCATTTGGTTATAACCCATTCATTGCAAAATGGTCTCCATACCATGGCGCAGAATATGCAATCATTGAAGCAATTTCAAAGGTAGTTGCGGCTGGTGCTAGATATAATAATATGAGATTCTCATATCAAGAATTCTTTGAAAGAATGAATTCAGAGCATTCTTGGGGTAAGCCTCTTGCAGCATTACTTGGTGCATTAAAGATGCAAACTGAATTTGGTCTACCTTCAATTGGTGGTAAGGATTCAATGTCAGGTACATTTAATGATTCATTATCAGTACCTCCAATGCTAATGGCATTTGGTATTACAACAGTTAATGCTAAAAATGTTATTTCTCCAGATTTCAAATCTAGAGGACATAAATTATATTTAGTTAAGCATACTGAAAATGCTGACTATACACCTAATGTAGAACAATTAAAGGAAAACTTTGAATTTGTTTCTCATAATATTGAAAAAGGAAAGATTGTTTCAGCATATGCATTAGGATTTGGTGGATTAGTTGAAGCTCTTGCAAAATGTAGCTTTGGTAATCAAACAGGATTCTATGTTAAATATGATGAAAATGAATTAGATAGATTTAATTATGGTTCAATCCTTATTGAGGTTTCAGGAAGCCTTGATTATCCAAAGGATTGTGAACCAAATGTAGTACATATTGGTCGTACAAGTCACTTCCATATCGGTGTAATTAATGGAGAGAAGTTCACATTAGCTGCATTAGAGGAAGCTAATACAAAGAAGTTTACAAAGGTTTATAAAGATAAAGGCTATAACAATTGTGAATTATTACAATTCAAGCCTCATAAGGAAAAGGTAAGCTTATTAAAGAATAAGGATGAAGTTATCGCATACCTTCCAGTATTCCCTGGAACAAACTGTGATTATGATACATCTCGCGCATTCAAGAAGGCTGGTGCTAAGACTGTTGTTACAGTATTTAGAAACCAAAATTCAGAAGATATCAACGAAAGTATTAAAGAAATGGTAGAAAACATCGATAAGGCAGATATCTTTGTATTATCTGGTGGTTTCTCAGCTGGTGATGAACCAGATGGATCTGCAAAGTTTATTGCGAATGTATTAAATCAAGAGGATATCAAAGCTGCAATTAATCGTTTAATCGCTAGAAAGGGCTTAATCCTTGGTATTTGTAATGGATTCCAAGCATTAGTTAAATCAGGATTATTACCTCATGGAAAGATTGGTGAGGTAACAGAAAATTCACCTACATTATTTAGAAATGATATTAATAGACACGTTTCACAAATCGTTTCTACTAAGATTATGACTAATAAGTCACCTTGGTTATCTTCATATAAGACTGGAGAAATTCATAGTATCGCAGTCAGCCATGGTGAAGGTAAATTCATGATTTCAAAAGAAGATGCTGAAAAGCTTGCTAAGAATGGTCAAATCGCATTTGTATATGTTGATGCAGATGATAAGCCAACAACTGAAGCTCCATTTAATCCAAATGGTTCTGAATATGCAATCGAAGGTATTGTTTCAGATGATGGATTAATCTTAGGTAAGATGGGACATTCAGAGAGATATGAAAATAATCTATTCAAGAATATTAGAGGAAATAAGAAACAAAATATTTTTGAAAACGCAGTAAATTACTTTAAGAAATAAAAGGACGAAAAATATGGAAAAGAAAGAATTATTATACGAAGGAAAAGCTAAGCAAGTTTATGCAACAGATGATAAAGATATTATCGTAATGCATTACAAAGATGATGCAACTGCAGGAAACGGAGCTAAGCATGCACAATTTGCTAAGAAGGGCGAATTAAATAATAAGATTACAACAATCATTTATAATCGTTTAATTAAGGCTGGTATTCCTACTCACTATATCAAGACATTAAATGATACTGATCAATTATGCTATAAGGTAAATATCTTCCCTCTAGAAGTAATTACTAGAAACATAATTGCTGGTTCAATGGCTAAGAGATTAGGTATTAAAGAAGGAACAGTTGCTAAACATACAATTTTTGAAATTTGTTACAAAAATGATGAATTAGGCGATCCTCTTATCAATGATCATCATGCAGTTGCAGTAGGTGCTGCAACTTATGATGAATTAAAAGAAATTTATTCATTAACTGCAAAGATAAATGAAGAATTAAAGAAGATGTTTGCTGAAATTGGCGTTAAGCTTGTAGATTTCAAGGTTGAATTCGGTAGAACATCTGATGGTAGAATTGTTTTAGCTGATGAAATTTCACCAGACTGCTGCAGACTTTGGGACGCTAAGACAAATGATCACTTAGATAAAGATAGATTTAGAAGAGATTTAGGCGATGTAATGGGAGCATATGAAGAAATTTATGCTCGTTTAAAAAAATTAGCTTAATTAGGAGGATAATATGGGTTCAAAAGCATACGGATCATCTGGTGTAGATTTAGAAGCTGGATATGAAGCAGTAAGAAGATATAAGAAGCATGTTAAGAGAACTGATAGACCTGGATGTGTTTCAGGTATCGGATCTTTTGGTGGAATGTTTGATTTATCTAGTTTAGGATATAAAGAACCAATGCTAGTATCAGGAACTGATGGTGTTGGTACAAAATTAAAATTAGCATTTGAAATGGATAAGCATGATACAATCGGTATTGATGCAGTAGCAATGTGCGTTAATGATGTTTTAGCACAAGGAGCTGAACCATTATATTTCTTAGATTATGTAGCATTAGGACATGCTATTCCTGAAAAGCTTGAAAAAATTGTATCTGGTATTGCAGATGGATGTGTTCAAGCAGGCTGTGCATTAATCGGTGGTGAAACTGCTGAAATGCCTGGTATGTATTCTGATGGTGAATATGATATCGCAGGATTTGCTGTAGGTGTTGTTGAAAAGTCAAAATTAATTGATGATTCAAAGGTAGCTGCAGGAGATATTCTAGTTGGTGTTGCATCAACTGGTGTACATTCAAATGGTTTCTCTTTAGTAAGAAAAATCATTGCAGATAACAATATTGACCTACATTCATATTCAGATGAATTAGGAGGAGTAGTTGGAGAAGTATTCTTAACTCCTACAAGAATTTATTGTAAGCAAGTATTAGATGTAATTAAGAATGTTGATGTTCATGGTGTTGCACATATTACTGGTGGTGGATTTGATGAAAATATTCCACGTATCTTAAATGAAACACAAGGATTAGACATTATTGAAGGCTCATGGCCAATTTTACCAGTATTCAAATTCTTAGAGAAGTATGGCAAGGTTGATCATCGTGAAATGTTTAACATCTATAACATGGGTATCGGTATGGTTATCGCTGTTAAGGATGAAAAAGATGCTAAAAAGGCAATTGATATTTTAGCTAAGCATGGCGATAAGGCTTATATAATTGGTTCTATTACAAATAATGCTGGCAAGGTAGAGATTCATAAATAATGAAGAATATAGCTATATTTGCAAGCGGCAGTGGAACAAATTTTGAAGCAATTGTTCAAGCTGTTGAAAAAGGAATTATTAAAGATGCTAAAGTAGTATTAATGGTATGTGATAATAAAAAAGCATATGTAATAGAACGAGCTAAGAATCATAATATTCCATCATTTGTTTTTAAAGCAAAGGATTATTCTTCCAAAGAAGAATTTGAAACAATTATTGTAGAAAAATTAAAAGCTTTAAATGTAGATTTAATATGTCTGGCAGGATATATGAGATACATTGGTAAGGTTTTATTAGATAATTATGAAGGTAAGATGATTAATATTCATCCTGCCTTATTACCATCATTTAAGGGTGCACACGGAATCCAAGATGCATTCGATTATGGTGTAAAAGTATTCGGTGTTACAGTTCATTATGTTGATTCTGGAGTTGATTCTGGAAAAATCATAATGCAACGTGGATTTGAATATTATGGAAATGATGTTGATGAAGTAGAAGCACATATTCATGAAATTGAGCATGTGCTATATGTTGAAGCAATAAATAAAATATTTAATGAGGTGAAATAATGAAAAGAGCATTAGTTAGTGTTACAGATAAAACTGGTGTAGTAGAGTTCTGTAAGGGACTTGAAGAATGTGGATATGAAATCGTATCTACTGGTGGTACAAAGAAGGTATTATTAGCTGGCGGAGTAAAGGCTATTGATATTTCTGATATTACAGGTTTCCCTGAGATATTAGATGGTAGAGTTAAGACTTTACATCCAAATGTTCATGGTGGTTTACTTGCAATTCGTGATAAGGAATCACATGTTGCTCAAGTTAAGGAGCATAACATTGATTACATTGATTTAGTATGTGTAAATCTATATGCATTCCGTCAAACAGTTGAACGTGGTGCTGATTTTGATGAATGTGTTGAAAATATTGATATCGGTGGTCCATCAATGATTAGATCTGCAGCTAAGAATCATAAATTTGTTACTGTTGTAACTGATATTAATGATTATGAAACTGTATTAAATGAAATCAAGGCAAATGGCGATACAACTTATGAAACAAGAAGACGTCTTGCTGCAAAGGTATTTAGAACAACTGCTAAATATGATGCAATGATTGCTGAATATATGACTAAGGAAGCAGGAGAAGAAAACCAAGAATCTTTAACACTTACTTATGATTTAAAGCAATCATTAAGATATGGTGAAAATCCTCATCAAAAGGCTGCATTATATGCAGGTCCTAAGACTTCATATTCTATTGTTCATGCAACACAAATTCAAGGTAAGGAATTATCTTATAACAATATTCAAGATGCAAACGCATGCTTAAATTTATTAAAAGAATTCACAGAGCCAACTGCAATTGGTTTAAAGCATATGAATCCATGTGGAGTTGCTTCAGCAGCTACAATTGTAGAAGCATGGGATAAGGCATATAATGCTGACTCAGTTTCTATTTATGGTGGTATCGTTGCTTTCAATAGACCAGTTGATAAGGCTTTAGCTAAAGATATTATGGCTAAGAAGGTATTCCTAGAAATCATTATGGCTCCAAGCTATACTGATGAAGCAAAGGAAATCTTAGCCAAGAAGAACAACTGTAGAGTAATGGTTGTTGATATGGATTCTAAATTTGCTGATAAGAAGCAAGCATTAACTGTTAATGGCGGCTTATTATATCAAGATTTAGATAATGATATTTGGAATGATGCTGATCTTAAGGTAGTTACTAAGAAGGCTCCAACTGATGCAGAAATGAAAGATTTATTATTTGCAATGAAGGTAGTTAAGCATGTTAAGAGTAATGCTATTTTAGTTGCAAAGGATAAAACAACTGCTGGTGTAGGTGCTGGTCAAATGAACCGTGTTGGTTCTGCAAAGATTGCCTTAGATTGGGCTAAGGAGCATAATATTACTTCATTAGTATTAGCTTCTGATGCATTTTTCCCATTTGATGATACAGTAAGACTTGCTGCACAGTATGGTGTTACTGCAATCATTCAACCTGGTGGGTCAATTAGAGATGAAGATTCAATTAAAGCTTGTGATGAGCTTGGTATAGCTATGGTGACAACTGGAATGCGCCATTTCAAACACTAATTAATATAGGAGAGATTAACTATGAAGGTTTTAGTTATTGGTGGTGGAGGAAGAGAGCATGCAATAGTACATGCTCTATCAAAATCATCTAAAGTTACTGAAATTTATGCTGCACCTGGTAATGCAGGTATTTCAAAATTGGCAATGTGCGTTAATATTAAGGACACTGATGTATCTAATTTAGTTGCATTTGCTAAGGATGAAAAAATTGATTTAGTTGTTGTAGGCCCAGAGGCTGCATTAGCTGTTGGTGTTGTAGATGAAATGCAAAAGGCTGGAATTCCTGCATTTGGTCCAACAAAGGCAGCAGCTCAAATTGAATCATCTAAGAATTTTGCTAAGGACTTAATGTCAAAATACAATATTCCTACTGCAAGATATGAAGTATTTAAAGATTATGAATCTGCAATTTCATTTGTAAAAATTTCACCATTCCCAACAGTTATCAAATATGATGGTCTAGCTGCTGGTAAGGGTGTAGTCATTGCTGAAAACTATGAAGAAGCAGAAGCTGCCCTAAAGGATATGCTATTAGATGATAAGTATGGAAAAGGCAAGGTTGTTATTGAGGAATACCTTGAAGGACCTGAATTTTCATTTATGTGCTTTGTTGATGGAGAAAATGTTTATCCACTTCAATTAGCACAAGATCATAAGAGAGCATATGATGGTGATAAGGGACCAAATACTGGAGGTATGGGTGCATATTCTCCATTACCTTTTATTACTGAAAAGGATTATAATGAAGCTTTAAATCAAATAATGATTCCTACAGCTAAGGCTATGGTTAATGAAGGTAATCCATTTAAAGGTGTTTTATATGGTGGATTAATGAAGACTAAAAAAGGAATTAAGGTTATTGAATTTAATGCTAGATTTGGTGATCCTGAAACTGAGGTTGTATTACCTAGATTAACATCAGATATTTATGATGCATTTATGGCAATTGTAAATGGAACTGAACCAAAATTAGTTTGGGATAATAAGTGTACAATTGGTATTGTTATGGCATCTAAAGGATATCCTGGTGATTATAAAAAAGGATTTATCATTGAAAATGCTACAAGTGATAACATTTATCACATGGGAACAAAATTTGATGATAATGGAAACTATTTAACTAATGGTGGTAGAGTATTATTCGTTGTTGCTTCAGCTGATACATTAGAAGAAGCGAACAAAAAGGCTAACGCATTAGTTGATGAAATTAAATGTGAAAACTTATATCATAGAACTGATATTGGTGCTAAGGCATACAAAAAATTTTAAAATAAAGGTGGATTGATTATGGCTATTGTTATTAGTGGTAAGGAACTTGCTACAATCAGAAGAAACAAAATGAAAGAAGAGGTTATTGAATTTGGTAAGAAATATTCAAGACTTCCTCATTTAGTTGTTATATTAGTTGGAGATAATCCTGCATCAGTTTCTTATGTAACTGGTAAGGGTAAGGCTTGTGAAGAAATTGGTATTAAAAATACTACAATTAAAAAGCCTGAAAATATAACAGAAAAGGAATTATTAAATATTATTGATGAATTAAATAACGATTCAACAGTTGATGGTATTTTAGTTCAATTACCATTACCAAAGCATATTAATCCTGATTTAGTTATAAATTCTATTGCACCAGCAAAGGATGTTGATGGTTTCCATCCATTCAATGTTGCTTCACTTTATTTAAAGCAACCAGGAATTGTATCTTGTACTCCAAAGGGTATTATTGAAGTTCTAGACTTTGCTAATATTCAAATTGAAGGCAAGCATGCGGTTGTAATTGGTAGAAGTAATATTGTTGGTATGCCTGTATCTAAATTATTATTAGATAGAAACGCAACAGTTACTATTTGTCATAGTAGAACTAAGAATTTAGCTGAAATAACAAATACTGCAGATATTATCATTGCTGCAGTAGGTAAAGCTAAATTTGTTAAGGCGGACATGGTTAGAGATGGTGCTGTAGTAATTGATGTTGGTGTAAATAGAGATGAAGTTACTGGTAAGCTTTGTGGCGATGTTGATTTCAAGGATGTTGAACCTAAGGCATCATATATTACAAAGGTACCTGGTGGAATAGGACCAATGACTATTACTTGTTTAATGGAAAATACATTAGAATGCTATTTAAAGCATATGGAGGAAAAATAGAATGATTCAAAGATATTCTAGAGAAGAAATGCGTAAAATTTGGACTGAAGAAAACAAATTTAATGCATATTTAGAGGTTGAAATTCTTTCTGATGAAGCTTGGAGTGAGCTTGGAGTAATTCCTAAGGAAGATGTAGTAAAAATTAGAAAGAACGCCAAATTTGACGTTGAAAGAATTTATGAAATTGAAAAGAAAACTAAACATGATGTTGTAGCATTCACAAGATCTGTATCTGAATCATTAGGTGAAGAAAAGAAATGGGTTCACTATGGATTAACTTCAACTGATGTTGTTGATACAGCAAATGGTTATTTAATTAAACAAGCAAATGATATTTTATATAAGGATATTATTGATTTTATTGATGTTTTAAATAAACAAGCAATTCGTTTTAAAAATGTACCATGTATCGGAAGAACTCATGGTATCCATGCTGATATAACTTCATTTGGTTTAAAATGGGTTTTATGGCATGAAGAAATGCAAAGAAATCTAAAGAGATTCCAATTTGCAAGAAGAGATGTTGAATGTGGAAAAATGAGTGGAGCTGTTGGTAATTTTGCTAACATTCCTACAGAGATTCAAGATTATGTTTGCGAACATTTAGGTATTGAATCTGCAAATGTTTCAACACAAGTATTACAAAGGGATAGACATGCATATTATATATCTACATTAGCTGTTATTGCTGATTGTCTTGAACAGATGGCATTTGAAATTAGAAATCTTCAAAGAACAGAAGTTCATGAATTAGAAGAATATTTCACTCCTGGTCAAAAAGGATCTTCAGCAATGCCACATAAGAGAAATCCTATTTCATCAGAAAACATCTGTGGATGTGCAAGAGTAATGAGAGGTTATATGGTTACATTTAATGAAAATGTTGCTTTATGGCATGAAAGAGATATTTCTCACTCATCTACTGAAAGAATTATTTTACCAGATGCTACAATGTTATTAGATTATATGTTAAATAGATTTAAAGGCATCTTAGAAAATGTTATTGTATATCCTGAAAAGATGATGGAAGATATTTATTTAACTAATGGTGTAATCTTTGCTCAAAGAGTAATGATGGCATTAATTAATAAAGGATTATCTCGTGAAGAAGCATATGATACAGTTCAACCTATTGCTATGACTGCTTATAATGAAAAGAAGGATTATCAAACATTATTAAGCAAATCAGAAAAGGTTATGAGCTTATTAACTATAGATGAATTAAAGGATTGTTTTACATTAGATTATTATTTTAAGAATGTTGATTTCATTTATAAGAGATGTGGAATAATTGAAAAATAGGAGAGAATGATATGATTAAAGAAAAAATATTAGTTCTTGACTTTGGTGGACAATACAATCAATTAATTGCTAGAAGAGTAAGAGAATGCAATGTATATTGTGAAGTTCATCCATATAATATGTCATTAGAAAAAATTAAAGAATATAACCCTATGGGGATTATATTTACTGGTGGTCCTAACTCTGTATTTGCAGAAGATGCTCCGCTTGTTGATAAAGAATTATTTAATTTAGGTTATCCTATTTTAGGAATTTGCTACGGATGTCAAGCCATTGCTCATCTTAATGGCGGTGAGGTTTCTCATGCTGAAAAGAGAGAATATGGTAAGACAATTGTAAATGTTGATGTAGATTCTAAACTATTTAAATATATTTCAAAAGATACTCAAGTTTGGATGAGTCATACAGATTTCGTATCTAAATTACCACAAGGCTTTAAGGTTGTTGCATCAACTCCATCATGTCCTGTTTCTGCAATGGAAAATACAGATAAGATGATTTATGCAGTACAATTCCACCCTGAGGTTAACCATTCATTAGAAGGTATGCAAATGTTAAAGAATTTTGTATATGACATTTGTGGCTGCTCTGGTGATTGGAAGATGGATGACTTTGCTAAGACTACAATTGAAGCTTTAAGAAAGAAAATTGGTAATGGTAAGGTATTATGTGCCTTATCTGGCGGTGTAGATTCAAGTGTTGCTGCTGTATTATTATCTAAGGCAGTAGGTAAACAATTAACATGCGTATTCGTTGATCATGGTCTTTTAAGAAAGAATGAAGGCGACGAGGTTGAAGCTGTATTTGGACCTACAGGACCATATAACCTAAATTTCGTTAGAGTAAATGCTCAAGAAAGATTCTATGCTAAATTAAAAGGTGTAGTAGAGCCCGAAAGAAAGCGTAAGATTATTGGTGAGGAATTCATTAGAGTATTTGAAGAAGAAGCTAAGAGAATTGGTGCAGTTGATTATTTAGTTCAAGGAACTATTTACCCAGATGTTATTGAATCTGGTCTTGGTAAATCTGCAACTATTAAATCACATCACAATGTAGGTGGTCTTCCTTCAGTTGTAAATTTCAAAGAAATAGTAGAACCACTAAGATTATTATTTAAAGATGAAGTAAGAAAGGTTGGTCTAGAATTAGGTATTCCTGATTATTTAGTATATCGCCAACCATTCCCAGGCCCAGGACTTGGAATTAGAATCATCGGTGAAGTAACTGCTGAAAAGGTTAAAATAGTTCAAGATGCAGACTATATTTATAGAGAAGAAATAGCTAAGGCTGGTGTAGATAAGTCATGTAATCTTGGTCAATATTTTGCAGCATTAACTAATATGCAATCAGTTGGTGTTATGGGTGATGAAAGAACATATGATTACGCTATCGCATTAAGAGCTGTTCAAACATCAGATTTCATGACTGCTGACTGGGCAAGAATTCCATATGATGTTCTAGACATAATTTCTAGAAGAATTGTAAATGAAGTTAAGGGTGTAAATAGAGTACTTTTAGATTGTACATCTAAACCACCTGCAACAATCGAATTTGAATAATTTAAAAATAGTTTGAAAATACTAACTCAATATGATAGAATATCATTGTTTATAGGAGGCCTGTTATGGTAGAACAATCAATAAAATATAGATATGATACTCAATTATTAATAGAAGGAGAAAACCTAGACGAGGATACAATCAGTGATTACTTCAATGCAAATTTTGATGGTGATTGCTTACTAGCTGTAGGTGATGAAGATTTAATTAAAATTCATTTCCATACAAATGAACCTTGGAAGGTTTTAGAATATTGTAGAACTTTAGGCGAAATCTATGATATCGTAGTTGAAGATATGGATAGACAAGCTAGAGGTTTAAAAGGATAAAAAAGCCAATCAATTTGGCTTTTTATTTTTCATTTAATTTCTTTTCTAAATATTCAGGTAATTCTTCAATTATTTTATATTTAGATATACCTAATTTCATTAATGAATTCTTTAATGTAGTTTCAGCCACAAATTTATCTGCATCCCTGCAAATAAGTA
>JAFRXJ010000007.1 GCA_017441525.1 Acholeplasmatales bacterium
CATTATATTGGTAATAATGAATATCGTTTATTTAATGTTGAAGGAAAGATTGAATATACTGCACTTCTTTATATTCCAAGTGAAGCTCCTTATAATCTATATTCTGAGAAATATGAAAAAGGATTACAATTGTATTCTAAGGGTGTATTTATCATGGATAAATGCAAGGAATTGTTACCTGATTATTTGAGATTTGTGAAAGGTATTGTTGATTCTAATGATTTAGATTTAAATATTAGTAGAGAAATGCTTCAAAAGAGTAGAGATTTACAAATAATTGCTAACAATATTGAGAAGAAGGTTGTAAGTAAATTAGAGAATTTATTGAAGAATGAAAGAGATAAATATTTAGATTTCTATAAGGCTTTTGGCATTAATTTGAAATTTGGTGTTTATGATAATTTTGGTGAAAAGAAAGAATTATTAAAAGATTTAATTCTTTATAAGACAGTAAATAAAGATGATTATGTTTCATTAAGTGAATATGTTAATGAAATGAAAGAAGGACAAGAATTTATTTATTATGCATCTGGTAAATCTAGGGAAGCTGTTCTTGCTATGCCACAAATGGATGTCATTAAAAAGAAAGGCTATGATGTTTTGATTTTGAGTGATGATGTTGATGAATTCTTGATGAATGTTTTAGGTGAATATGACAAGAAGAAATTCAAATCTGTTAACCAAGGTGATCTTGATTTATTAGATAAAGAAGAAGAGAAGAAGATTCAAGAATTAGCTGAACAGAAGAAGCCAATGCTAGATGCTATTAAGGAAGCACTTAAGGGTGAAGTTGATGATGTTATTCTATCTAAACGTTTAACGGATTCTGCTGTATGCTTAGTTAGTGGTGATGGTGTAAGCTTTGAAATGGAAAAAGTATTGAAGAGTATGCCTAATGGTGAAAATAGTGAAGCTAAAGCTAATAAGATTTTAGAAATTAATCCAAATCATGAATTATTTAAAGCATTAGAGAATATCTATATTGATAATCCTGTTGAATTAAATAATTATGCAGATTTATTATATTCACAAGCATTATTGATGGAAGGATTTAAATTGAAAGATCCTGTTGCTTTCTCTAATAAGATGTGTGATTTGATTATAAAATCATCTAAATAAGATAATGACTGACCTATATCAAAATGATATATGTCAGTCTTTTAATGTGTGCCGGGCATGGCACTAATCTTACTGGTGAAAGTCCAGTCACGGGTATTTACCGCCAAGTGTAGCGAACCTCAAGCTGTTAGGAGTAATCCTATGGGTGAAGGAAGAGGTGTAGCAAAATCCTTGAGCCTACGAAGAGAAACTTGATGAGGCTAAATGGTAAGTGGATAAGGTTGCATTACAAACTGAAGTCCTAATGGTAAACGTAAAACCAAAACAGTAAATCAAGAGGTTGTGGGACGAAAGATTAGTGAATTACCCCGGGAGGCCCTAACGCGTACCAAAATACGTGCGACAAAAAAAAGCAAATAGTTAGGGAGTCAGCTGAGGTCGTAGTAGGTGGATGCCAACCACTAAAGGACCTAATGTTTATATAGTGCGAATCACTATAAGCAATATTTGGATAATCTGTAAGATGAGATAGTCTAGGACATTGGAACGTAACCAATGATGATAAAGGGGTCGAAGATGTTTCCAAATAAAATTTACAAATGGAGGAGGAGCAGCAAATGAGTTTAATCGAAGAGATTTTGAGTGTTGAAAACTTAAATGAGGCAATCAAAAGAGTAAAGGCAAATAAGGGAGCAAGTGGTATTGACAAAATGTCAGTTGACAAACTTGGGCCATACTTTAATGAACATAGGAAAGAAATTATTGAATCAATAATGAATAAAACCTATAGACCAAAGCCCGTAAGAAGAGTATATATTCCGAAATCCAATGGCAAATTAAGACCTCTAGGAATACCAACTGTGGTTGATAGGGTTATACAACAGGCAATAGCCCAAAGATTAGTACCAATATATGAAAATGTATTTAGTGAGTACTCTTATGGCTTTAGACCTAATAGGGACTGTCACACGGCAATAGGCAAGGTATTAGAGTACCTTAATCAAGGGTTTGAATGGGTAATCGATTTGGATATTGAAAAGTATTTTGATACAGTAAATCACGATAAATTAATCTCAATACTAAGGGAACAAGTAAATGATAGTCATACAGTTCATTTAATACGTAAGTTCTTACAAGCAGGAGTAATGGATAATGGTTTAGTATCAGCAACTACCATTGGAGTACCACAAGGTGGCCCATTATCTCCAATACTATCCAATATCTATTTAGATAAATTTGATAAAGAATTAGAGTCAAGAGGCTTACACTTTGTGAGATATGCCGACGATTGTAATATATTTGTTAGAACCGATGTGTCAGCTGAACGCGTAATGAAATCAGTTACTTCGTGGCTAGAAAGAAAGTTATTTCTTAAGGTCTCAGCAACTAAAACCAAAATCACAAGACCTTCAAATAGTAATTTCTTAGGATTTACCTTTTTGAAGAACAGTGATAAATGGCAATGCAAGCCAGGAAATGACCGTAAAGCAAAGTTTTATGAAAAGATAAAAGTAGTACTTAAAAGAAAACACGCCGTATCAAGACCATTAGCAATTACATTCACCAAACTAAACCAGATAATTAGAGGATGGATAAACTATTTCCGTATTGGAAGTATGAAACAATTCATCAATGAATTTGGTCAATGGTTAAGGCATAAAGTTAGAGTAATAATTGTTAAAGAATGGAAGAAACCTAGAACAATATATAGAAATCTTCAATTAATAAATAAAGCCTATAAATGTGGTTTTACGGATGAAGAAATATATATGGTAGCCAATACACGTTTAGGGTGGTATAGACAGTGTGGTCAAAGAACTATTAACTTTATCTTAAACGCAGATTTACTTTCTAAGTCAAATAAAAAGAGGAATAGACCGGGACTAGTCAATCCTCTTTCCTACTATCTTGGTAGTTTGTGATAAATATAAATGTAGCGCCGTATACGAGACCCGTACGTACGGTGCAACGGGAGGGGCAAAGAAATATTTTCTTTCCTCTACCCTATTGATAAACAATTATAAACAATTGATAGACAATTGTTTTTTACAATAGGAAAAAATTAATAATGTAATTTAAAGACCTAGAGGGATTTTGTTCTTGTCTTTTCTTTATTAAGCATGTTATAATATGATAGTAAAATTATGCATTTTTCTATGGAGGATGACTATGTATAAATTATATCCGAGTGTAAAACTACAATTGGACAATTGTAAACTCGAAGGAGAGAGATGTCAAATTGACAAATGTTTTATCTTTTTCGAGACTAAATATATGAATGGTAAGACAATTAAATTATCATTCAATAATTATTCGACAACTTTAGAAAACGCTTGCTTTGCGCTCAAGGGGTTTCTTGATTATGAGAAAGTTGATAAAGAAGAAGATGCAAATATCATAATCAAAATTAATGATAATCTAAAAGATGAAGCTTACATTATTGAAACAGGTAGTGGGAAAGTATTAATTGAAGCAAATAGCTATAGTGGTTTCTTCTATGCTACTTCAACATTCAAACAAATGTGCTTGACTAATATAAAAAATAAAGTAAGTAAACTTGATTTGGATTGTGTTCGTATTGAAGACGAACCTGACTTAAAGATGAGAGGTTTAATGTATGACATTAGTAGAAATAAAGTGCCAACATTAAAGACTCTAAAATATATTGTAGACATACTTGCAGATTTAAAAATGAATCATTTTGAACTTTATGTTGAAGGATTTAGCTTTGAATATAAGAGCTTCCCTCAATATCTTCAAGATGAATGCTATATTACAGTAGAAGAATTTAAAAAATTAGAAGATTATTGTAATAAGAGAGCTGTAGATTTAGTAGCAAATGAAAATGGATTTGGTCATATGCAAGCATGGCTTGCAAAAGATGAATTAAAAGGTCTTGCTGAAAAAGAAGATGGAATCTTTTTGTGGGGCAGTCATAGAAAGCCATCTACACTAGATCCTAATGATGAAAGATCATTTGAATTAGTCAAGAAAATGTATGCGGATATGATACCTCATTCAAATAGTAAATATTTCAATATGAACTTTGATGAACCATTTGAATTAGGTCTTGGCAAGAGTAAGGAATTAGCTGATAAAATCGGTGTTGATGAAGTATATAAACAATTTGCAAATAAATGTGCAAACGAAATTAAATCATATGGAAAGACACCAATGATGTGGGGAGATGTATTAGTTAGACATAATTCATCATTTGAAGGAATGCCTAAAGATATTATCATTCTTGATTGGGGTTATGATGCTAATTATCAATTTGATGTTCATTTAAAGA
>JAFRXJ010000056.1 GCA_017441525.1 Acholeplasmatales bacterium
AATAACCATCTACATTATACCATATAATTTTTAAAAATGCCTCTTTTTGAGGCTTTTTGGTCTTGGATTTAATAATATACGTTAATTCATATGAAAAATTATTAAATTAATACTTGATTTTCCTTATCTAATTTTTTATTTTATAAATTGGTTGATTTAATATATTTGTTTTGATAGAATATAAGAGGATTTAATAAAAGGGTGATTTATTTATGGTTTTAGGACTTTTTGGATATGGTACAATTGGAAGAGGAGTATATACTCTTGTTGAAAATTTATCTAAAAAATATGATGTAAAAATTAAAAAGGTATTTGATTTACCTATTAAAAAAGAAATATTAGGAGATAAGCTTGTTACAGACATTGATGATATCATTAATGATAATGATATTGATGCTGTAGTAGAGGTATTAGGTGGACATGATCTTCCATACCAAGTTATCTCAAATTGCTTAAAGAAAGGCAAAAGCGTTATAACAGCTAACAAAGAAGTTGTATCAATGCATTTAGAGGAATTCATTAATACAGCACATGAAAACAAATGCTCATTCTGTTTTGAAGCATCTGTAGGTGGTGGAATTCCTATTATTAGACCTCTAATTGATAATATTAAGGTTAATGAAGTTAATAATATTTTTGGTATTTTAAATGGTACTACAAATTATATTTTAACTAAGATGGGTGATGAAGGCTTATCATTCGATGAGGCCTTAGCTCTAGCAAAGAAGAATGGTTTTGCTGAAGCTAATCCAACTGCTGACTTAGAAGGTCTAGATATTGTAAGAAAAATCAATATCTTATCATCTTTAGCTTATAAAGGTAATATTTGTAATGATGATATTTATCATTATGGTATTACAGGTGTAACAAAAGAAATCCTAGATGATATTAAATCTAGAGGATATGTATTAAAGTTTGTTGCATCATCTGTAAAGAATGGAAATGATGTAACAATAAGAGTAGAACCTACAATGGTTCCTAATGGTCATCCATTATCTGCAGTTAAGAATGAATTTAACGCAATCCTATTCACAGGTTCTACAAATGATATGCTACAATTCTATGGTAAGGGTGCAGGATCTATTCCAACAGCCACTGCGATTGTATCAGATTTAGTATCTATCATTGAAAAGAGAGCTTATATTGATTATAAGAACGAAAATCAATTAGAAGTAAACAAGAAGCATGTTAATTCAAATACATATTATGTAATTGATAATGATAATAAAGTATCATTAAGAATGGATATCGAAGACGAAGAATTATTAGCTTCTAAGTTCTACGCAAGAGTATTAATGTAAAAGAAAAATCCTTGTTCAAATCGAACAAGGATTATTTTTTTATCTTTTCTATATATATCTTTTTAATTGCGTCAAAAGTTTCATCTGTTAGATCGTGCTCAATCTTACAGGCATCACTTTCTGCAGTTTTTTCATCTACACCTAAATATTCTAATATAGCTGTTAATACTTCATGTCTTTCTAATATTTTTTCAGCTATCTTTAATCCTTCAGGAAGAAGATGTATATGAGAATTTTCATCAATATCAATATAATTTTCATCCTTAAGCTTTTTAAGCATTATTGATACACTTGGTTTAGAAAACCCTAGAGTATTAACTATATCTATTGCGTGAACTCCATCTTTTTCTTTTGATAACATTAAAATAGCTTCAAGGTAGTTTTCACCAGATTCTAAAACGGCCATATAAACTGTCCTCCCATATAAAATTATTATAACATTATAAAATATAAAAATAAAGATATTCTATTTATAAAACTTTTTAAAAAGTATTAAATTATTCCTAGGATTTTTTTTATTTTATGTTATAATTGAAAGAGTAGTATTTTTTATTTTTAAGGAGTTTTTATGAAGCTAAGTAGTTTATTATTTAAGTTCTCAAACAATCCCAATATGTCACTTTTTATCAATAATGTAACATCAAATTTTAATGCATATTCTGAATTTGAAAAAGTTAATAATGGCTACATTATTAAGCCAAAAGATTTATTTAACAACGTCTTACATGCTACAAAAACATATGTAGAACTAAACGAAAATAAAGAATTAGTAAACTCAAATTGTGGCTGCATAAACTTTTATAAAACTAAAGAGTGCGTACATATCGCTGCACTATATTATTCTGGCTTAGTTCAAATTGATAAAGATTTATTTAATAAGGAATATAATAGTTATTTAAATAAACAGAATAAGTTTATCCATAAAACAGTTTTAAATAATTTAAAGAATGATATTAAGGTCACAAATCCATATTTTGGTATGATTCATTTAATACCAGTAATAGAAGAGAATAATGATAAGACATACAACTTATCATTAAAGATTGGTTATGATAAGGATTATGTAATTAAAAATATTGCAGAATTTATAAATATGACTGAAAATAATATATTCTATAGCTATGGTCAAAAGCTTGAATTTGTTCATTCATATGAATGTTTAGATTCAGTTAGTAAAGTTTTATATAATTTCATTACTAATATATCTAGTATTGATTCTGAAAAGAGTATTACTATTCGTAAATCTCATTTATTAGGTATTTTAGAAATATATAAAGATAATTCAGTATTTTATAAGAGATTTAATGAAGAAAAGGCAATATTAAGAGAAATAAAAGAAAATGATGATTTTAGTATTAGCCTAGATTCTAATTATCTATATATTAGAACTAATGATTCAGATTTATTATTATCTGGTGTAAATTATTCATATTTCATTAATGATACAATGATTTATGCATATCCATATAAATCAAGAAATGAAGGTAAAATATTTATCTATTTATCTAAATTACAAGGTAAATTAATGGTAGATGCATCTAGCGATGAATTTATATCTAATGTCTTGCCTTTAATTAAAAATGATATAACAATCTTAAATGATTTTTATGATAAATATCCAATACCTGATATTAAGATTAATTCATATTTTTCATATTCTAATAATTTAATTTATTTAACACCTAAGATTGCATGTAAGGAAATTGATAGAAAGAGTCCTTATATTAGACAATTATTAGATGGATATTTTGAAACTATAGAAGCTTATTCATTTATTAGAAATGAAGAAAAGAAATATTATCTAGATAAATTAGAAAATCAATATAAATTCTTAACTAGTGATTTATCTAATTTAAAATCATTTGGTGAAATATTCTTTGATGAAAATATTAAAAAGGTTACAACAAAGAAGTCATCTAAAACAAAGATTAATATTTCTTATAATGTAGGATTATTAGATTTCCAATTTGAAAATAATGATTTAACTATTGAAGAAATAGAGGCAATGTTAAAGGCTTACCATGAAAAAAAGAAATTCATTAAGCTTAAGGATAATACTATTTTAGAAATAGATGAAGAATCTGCCAAGGAAATAGATGAATTCTTAGATGAATTTAATATTTCTATTAAAGACCTTAAAAAGCCTATTAAAAAGCCATTAAATCACTTAGTTAAGTTAATTAATGGCGTTGATAAGAATGTTAATGTAGATAAAGAAATATATAAGATTATAAAGACTATTCAAGATTATAAGAAAAATGATTATGAAGCACCTAAAGCCCTAAATGATTCTTTAAGAGAATATCAAAAGGAAGGCTTTAAGTGGTTAAAGACATTATCAAGCTTTGGCTTTGGTGGTATCTTAGCTGATGATATGGGTCTTGGTAAGACATTAGAGATGATTAGCTTCTTATTAAGTGACGAAAAAGAAATGCCATCATTAATTGTTTGTCCAATGAGTTTAGTATATAACTGGGAAACTGAATGTGGCAAATGGAATTTTGATTCTAATGTTAAATTAATCCTTGGTAATAGTGAAGAAAGAGAAGCAATTATTAAAGATATTAAAGCTGATGAAAAGATTTTATATATCACTTCATATGATTCATTAAGAAGAGATATAGCAAATTATGAAGGTAAGGTATTTAGATTTATAATTGCTGATGAGGCACAATTTATTAAAAATCAATTTGCCCAAAAGAGTGAAGCAATTAAGTCACTTCAAAGTGAAATTAATTTCGCTTTAACTGGTACACCAATTGAAAATGGATTAGCTGATTTATGGAGTATATTTGATTTCTTAATGCCAGGATATTTATCTAATTATAATCATTTTAAGAATAGATATGAATCATTAATTATTCATGATGATACAGAAGCACTAAATAATCTTAAAAAGAGAGTAGCTCCTTTCATTCTAAGAAGAACAAAGAAGGATGTATTAAAGGATTTACCTGATAAGATTGAAGATTATTATTACTGCAAGATGGAAGCTAAACAAAAAGAGATTTATGATTCTTATGTATTAAAGTTAAAAGATGATCTAAATCAAGGTGGTAATAATGTTTTAGCATTATTAACAAGATTACGTCAGATTTGTATTACTCCTGAATTAATATATCAAGAGCCATTTAGTAATACTAAGATTGATATGGCTATTGATATTATTAAATCATCTATTGAATCTGGTCATAGATTACTTTTATTCTCACAATTTGCCCAAAGCTTCCCTATTATATCAAGAGAATTAGATAATATGGGAATTAAGCATTTTATCCTAGATGGTCAAACAAAGGCTAAATCTAGAATTGAAATGGTAGAAGAGTTTAATAAAAATGAAGATATTAAGATCTTTATTATTTCACTTAAGGCTGGTGGTACGGGTTTGAATCTTACTGGTGCCGATATGGTAATCCATTTAGATCCATGGTGGAATAATAGCGCTGAGGTACAAGCTACAGATAGAACATATCGTATTGGTCAAACAAAGAATGTTATTGTTATTAAGCTTGTATGTAAGGATACAATTGAAGAGAAGGTTATTCATCTACAAGAGCTTAAGAGAGATTTAGCTAAATCAATTGTTGTTGAAGAAGAGGCTAAAGCTATTAAGCTTTCTAGAAAGGATATTTTAGAATTATTAGAATAGTGGAGATTGCTCCACTATTTTTTTATTTTAAAAATTATATTTTTATAGTATAATATACATATATGAATGCTTTTTAAAAACTATATATTAAGGAGGTTTTTTATGAATAAAATCTGGATTGATTTCATGAATATGGATAGAGAAATGATTTTTTTCATTTTCTTTACTATCGCGTTAGCAGTTAGTATTTTAATTTCTGCGATTATTTTAGCTTTAAGTATAGCTACAAAAAACTTTGAAACAAAAAATAGATATTTTAACTGTATGGTAGCATTACAAATAATATGCTATATATTTGATTTCTTTTTTATTTTAGGATATTTTCAAATACTAAAACCTCCTGTTGGTGGATATTTTATTAGATATGCTAAAATGATTTACTATATTAGTGCTAGCTTTTCAGCATTCTGTTGGTTTATGTATATTGAAATATTAATGGGTGCTAAATTTTCTTCAACAAGAAAAAAGAGATTATTAATTGGTATTCCAATTATAATTTCAACTATTACAACTATAATTATTTCAATTATTACAGATTTAGATAAGATAATTGGAAATCCATTAGTATCTGTAAGCTTAATGTATATTCCATCAGCTTATACGATATTTGCGTTTATATTTGCTGTAATATTAGCAGTTAGAGCTAAAACAAGATCTGCAAAGATAAAATTCATTCAATTAAGTATTTATCCATGGGTCTTAATGACATCTGCCATTCTTCAGGTTTATATACCACAAATTCCAATTATTTGTTTAACATCAGTATTATTAATATTAACATTATATATTTCTAAAACACAATCTCAGGTATCTACAGATGCCTTAACAGGAATAAATAATAGAAGTGCGTTAGTAAGATATATTGGTGAATATAACCAATATAATACAACATATGTTTTAATGATTGATGTTGATAAATTTAAATTAATAAATGATAATTTTGGACATGTTGAAGGCGACAAAGCATTAATTGTTTTAGCAAACGCATTAAAGACTTCATTAATAAATATAAAAGAAAAATCATTTTTAGCTAGATATGGTGGAGATGAATTTATTATCATCCTATCATCTAATGAAGAATTTGATGTAGATTCAATTGTTGAAAACATTCATAATGAAATTACTTTAACTCATAGTGTAACAAAAAAATACAAGCTTTCAGTATCTATAGGTTATTCAAAATTTGGTAAAGGCGATTCAATTCTAAATGTAATTGAGGATGCCGATGAAAAAATGTATATGATTAAGGCTGCAAAGAAGAAAAATCATTGACATTATTTTCATAATACAATATAATCTTATTAAGAATAATTCTTAATAATAAGAAGAGGAAAGCTTATGATAAGAAGAAATACAAGTCAAAGACAAATTGTCATTGATTCTTTAGCTTGTCTTGGACATGCTACATCTGATGATTTGATTAATTATATTAATAATAATTATTCTAATATTTCTTTGGCTACTATTTATCGTAATTTAAATATTTTATTAGACGAAAAGCAGATAAAGAAATTTAGTGTTGGTGATAATGAAGTATATGAGGTTTCTAAAGAGAAGCATTATCATTTTAAATGTGTTATTTGTAATAACATTATAGATATTCCTGAATCTGTAGTAGATTTGAAATTAAAGGATCAAAAGCGTCTAGATAAAAATTCTATATTAGATTGTGAAATAATTTTTACAGGTGTATGTGAAAATTGCAAAAATAAAAACTAAAACAAATATAAGGAGGAAAGTTAAAAGTGAAAAAGTTTGTTTGTAAGGTTTGTGGATACGTTTATGAAGGAGATTCTTTACCTGAGGATTTCAAGTGTCCTGTTTGTAAGGCTCCAGCTTCTAAGTTTGAGGAACAAACAGCTACTACATGGGCATGTGAGCATGTTTTAGGTGCTGCCAAGGATGCACCAGAGGATATTAAAGAAGATTTAAGATCTAATTTTGCTGGTGAATGTAGTGAAGTTGGTATGTATTTAGCTATGTCTAGAGTAGCATTTAGAGAAGGATATCCTGAAATTGGTCTATATTATGAAAAGGCCGCTTTTGAAGAAGCAGAACATGCAGCTAAGTTTGCTGAATTATTAGGAGAAGTATTAACTGATTCTACCAAGAAGAACCTTGAGGCTAGAGTAATGGCTGAAAATGGTGCAACAGCTGGTAAGCTTGATTTAGCTAAGAGAGCTAAGGCACTTAACTTAGATCCTATCCATGATACTGTACATGAAATGGCTAGAGATGAAGCTAGACATGGTAGAGCATTTGAAGGATTATTAAAGAGATATTTCGAAAAATAATAAAAATTTAGGTTAAATTTAGTTTGAGGGATGTTTTTAATAACATTCCTCTTTTTGTTTCCGTTTTTTTCACATAATCAAAACCTATAATTTTAAGTGAAAGAGGGCGGTAAACATGAAAAAAAGATATTTATTATTAGTACCATTTATGATGATAGGATTAGTATTAGGATCTTGTAGTTCTAATATAAAATATGAAGATAATAATACAACATCTTCAACAACTAGTGATGATGATTATATATTATCTGATTTAGGTATAAGTAATTCAAATCAATCTGTATCAAATCAAACTACAGAACTTCTATATGAGCCAGTATATAATGATATAGATATATCATTAGAAAAGACATCTGATGCTTCAACATCTACAATCATTGAAGATGTAGTTGAGGATGTATATGATTCTGTTGTTTCAATAGAAGCGACTTCAACATCATCAATTTCTAGTGGATCTGCCGTATTATTTGCAAAAGATAATACATTAGGTTTTTCATATTTATTGACATGTTTTCATGTGATTGAAGGTGCATATTCATTTAGTATTACTGAATCTGATGGTGACATATATGAAGCATATTTAGTTGCAGGATATGAAGATGAAGATTTAGCTATTATGGCAATTGAAACACCAGAAGAAGATGATCTTTGTTATGCAACATTATTTGAAAATTCTGATGAATTAAGATTAGGTTCACAAGTAATTTGTATAGGAAATCCTTTAGGTACACTTCCTGGTTCAGTATCAGTAGGAGTAGTATCATATGTTAATAGAACAGTAAATGTATCAACATATAAAAAGCAAACATTGATTCAAACAGATGTCGCAATTAATTCAGGTAATTCTGGTGGAGGCTTATTTAATACATCAGGCGCCTTAATTGGTATTGTTAGTGCGAAATATTCATCATCTGGTATTGAAGGATTAGGCTTCGCAATACCTTCAAATACATTTAATGATGTTATTTCTAAATTAATGGCAACAGCTAAATATGACAGTGCAAACAAAGTATGGAAGACTGGATATTACGAAGGAGATTATGAATTTGGATTTACGATTTCTTTAGGTACCTATAGATCTAATAATTCATTTAAATCTGTAGCGTATATATCAGCCTTAAATACTAAGGAATCATATACAGGAGAAGGCTTAGAGGTTAATGATATCATAAGTAGTGTATCAATTGACTATAGCGTTACAACTAAAGAAGATAGCACGTTAGCCTCAATTTCTAGTGTAGATGATATTATGTCATATCTATATAATAGTGGTTTAGAGGTAGGTGATAAGATAGTATTTGAAGTATATAGATCTAATACTAAAAAGACTATAACAATTGATGTTTTACAATTTAGATATAGTATATAAATATAATGGTGCTCAGGCACCATTTTTTCTTGAATTATAATTATTATTCATATATAATTATAGAGTATGAAAAGAGGTATAATTTATGGCTAATTATAAAGATCTTGCAGAATTAATTTTTCCAAATATTAAATTAACAATAGCTGATTTAGAAAAGAAATATCCTAAAAGAAATTTACCAGCTGACGCGATGGTAACTAGATTTGCACCATCACCTACTGGATTTTTACATACAGGTTCACTTTTTACATCTTTAGTTTCACAAAGATATGCTAAACAATCTGGTGGTGTTTTCTATATCAGACTTGAAGATACTGATACTAAAAGAGAAATTGAAGGCTCTGGTGAATCTTTAATTAAACAATTAGCTGTATTTGATGTTATACCTGATGAAGGATATCTTTCTGATACAAAGGAAACAGGAAACTATGGTCCTTATAAACAATCAGAAAGAAGTGAAATCTATAATACGGTAATTAAGCATTTAATTGAAGAAGGTAGAGCTTATCCTTGTTTTGCTAGCCAAGAAGAATTAGCTGAATTAAGAAAAAAACAAGAAGCATTAAAGGAAATCCCTGGTTATTATGGTAAATATGCAATCTATAGAAATTTATCTGTAGATGATGCAATCCTAAGAATTAAAAATGGAGATCCATATATTATTAGATTTAAATCAATGGGAGATCACAATAATAAAGTATCATTCCATGATGAAATAAGAGGAGATCTTGAATTAACTCAAAATGATCAAGATATCGTTATTTTAAAATCTGATGGCTTACCTACATATCATTTCGCTCACTTATGTGATGATCACTTTATGCATACAACAGTAGTAACTAGAGGTGAGGAGTGGCTACCAAGCTTACCTATTCACCTTGAATTATTTGATACATTAGGATTTGAAAGACCTAAATATGCACATTTTCCAGTAATTATGAAGGTTGAAAATGGAAATAGAAGAAAGCTATCTAAGAGAAAAGATGCTGAGGCAGCATGTTCATATTTCTTAGAAAAAGGTTATCCTAAATATGGATTTATTGAATATTTATTAACTATTGCAAACTCAAATTATGAAGCATGGAGAAATGAAAATTTAGATAAATCACCATATGATTTTAAATTATCATTTGATAAGATGTCACTTGATGGTGCATTATTCGACCTTGAAAAGGTAGAATCAATTTCTAAAGAAAGAATGGCTTATAGAAAAGCATCAGACCTTGCTAAAGAGGTAGAAGATTGGGCTAAAGAATATAATGCTGAATTCTATAATAAGATTGTATCTAATAGAGATTTCTTTATTCAAATATTAAATATTGAAAGAGAAAAAGAAAATCCTAGAAAGGATTATGCTAAATATTCTGATATTTATCCTATTATTTCTTTCTTCTATGACGATGTTTATGACTCTATCGATAAGAATACCCTAGATTGGACAATAATGAAATCTAAGGGTGAACTTAGAGATGTAGATAAGATAGTAGTTAAAGAATTATTAACTGAATACATTAATACATATAATGTAGAAGTATCAGAAGAAGATTGGTTTAACAATCTTAAAGATTTAGCTGCAAAATATAATTTCACATCAGATAGAAAAGAATATAAAGCAAATCCAATGGCATTTAATGGTCAAGTAGGAGATGCTGCAGGATTCTTAAGATTATGCCTTGCAGGAAGAAAGAATACACCAAATATTTACTATGTTCAAAAAATATTAGGTAAAGATAAGGTAGTTGAAAGAATTAATTCAATAATTGAAAAATTTTAGTTTTCAATTCATTAAAAGTATGATATTATTATATGTGCTTGACGTAAAAAGCACATATTTGGCCTGTTGGTGAAATGGTTAACACATCGCCCTCTCAAGGCGACACTCATGGGTTCGAACCCCATACAGGTCACCATTTTAAAATCCAAGTCTCAGTTAATTCTGGGACTTTTATTTTAATCTAAAAACTTCGATTAAAATGCAACTCAATGCCTAAAATACTCGCATTTTTATATTGGCTTTTTCAATATTTTGTTTTATAATATTATTGAAGGGGTTGATAATATGTATATAAAAAGAGAAATTGAAGATTACATTAGAAAAGCATCAGCTTCTTTCCAAGCAATTGTTATATACGGACCTAGACAAGTTGGAAAGTCTACAACTGTTGATATGATTTTTGGTGATAAGTTTAAATCGGTCACATTAGATGATACAAATGAAAGAGAACTTGCTTTATCTAATCCTAAAGGTTTTCTAGAGGTTCATCCATGGCCTATAATTATAGATGAAGTTCAAAAAGCACCAAATCTGTTAAGTGAAATTAAAATAATTATAGATGAGCAAAGAAAAAAGTGGCTTAAAGAAAACAAAGAAAGGGAATTAATGTTTGTTTTAACTGGTTCAAATCATTTTGAATTACAACAAAGTATTTCTGAATCATTAGCTGGTAGAGCTGCAATATTTAACATGTCGTCGATGACACAACTTGAATCTCAAAATATAATAGGAGATTTATTCAATCCGGATATTAGTGAATTACTAAAAAAAGCGAATAGCACTAAAGTTCCATACAAAACGAAATCTGAAATATTTGATTACATATTTAGAGGAGGAATGCCTGATATAGTTGTAGGTAATTCTGAAAGAGAATTATATTTTAAATCTTATTTTGATACATATATCGAAAAAGATGTTTTAAAGCTAATTGCAGCATCTAGTGAAATGCAATTTGGACGATTTATGTCATATTTGGCATTAAGAACTTCTCAACAAGTGAATTATGAAGTGTTTTCGAGAGAATTAGGAATAGATAATCAAACTGTAAAAAGATGGTTATCAATATTAGTGACATCAGGTATTATTGTATTATTAGAGCCATATATGGCAAATATCTCTAATAGAATTATAAAATCTCCAAAATTATATTTTATGGATACAGGATTTTGTGCATACTTATGCAAATGGCCAAATGCCAGAATGCTTGAAGATTGTGCTATGTCTGGAGCTTTCTTTGAAACATTTGTTGTATCAGAGGTTTTAAAGAATTTTTATAATCATAATATAGATGCTAAAAATTATTTATTTTACTATAGAGATATAGATCAAAAAGAAATTGATTTGCTGTATGTATTAAATAATGCTATTTATCCAATAGAAGTAAAAAAAGGACAGCAACCAACTAAACCAACAAAAAATTTTAATGTACTATCTAAATATGGTATGGAGATTAAACCTGGGTTGATTATCGGTACTTGTGATGCAATTAGGCCAATAAATGAAAAAGCATATTCATATCCAGTATTTATGTTGGGAATTTAATTCTTAAAATGATATTATAAATAAAAATTATAATCATATGTGTTATGTATCCGAACCGCTTATATCTAATATAAAATTTGGATTTATCAATAAAATGGCTTAAATAAGCCATTTTATTGATTTTTATAGAGAGTTTTCATGGAAGAGTTAATCCATGATTTTTTTATTTTTTTACCCTAAAATATATACTAAAAATAAAACTTTTGACAATAATAACTGGATTATTTTGACTAAAACGGAGTTGTATTTCCGGATTAGTTGACAACTGGTTAATATTTTTGTATAATATTGGTGGAGATGAGAGTTATGTATATCAAAAGAAATATTGAAAATTCAATTTTAAATGCTGCTAATCAATTCGCATGTATCACTATTTATGGTTCAAGACAGGTAGGAAAGTCGACAATGATTAAACACTTATTCAGTGATAAATTTTCATATGTTACTTTAGATGATATTAACGCAAGAGGATTAGCAAAAAAAGATCCTAAACTTTTTTTAGAAACATATGAATATCCAATTATAATTGATGAAATACAAAAAGTTCCAGAACTTTTATCTGAGATAAAAATTATAATTGATAATAAAAAATATGAATGGTTAGAAAAGAATCAAAAAAGTGAGCTATTATATATTTTGACTGGCTCTAATCAATTTGAGTTACAAGATAAGATAACTGAATCATTAGCTGGCAGAACTGCAATATTTAATATGGCATCTTTTTCCTTTAATGAATTAAATTTTAAAAAAACTTTTGGTATTTTTAATCCTAATATTAAAATATTAATGGAGAAGGAGAAGAATAATAAATTAAAATATTTCAATAGAAAAGAAATCTTTGAGTTTATATATAATGGTGGTATGCCCGAATATGTAATAAACGAACTGGATAGAGACTATTTCTTTTCATCATATTTAAATACCTATATAGAAAAGGATGTAAAAACAGTTATAAATTCAAGTAATGAATATAGTTTTTTACAATTTATTTCTTATGTGGCCTTTAGAACAGGTTGTCAAATAAATTATGATGATATATCACGTGCTGTTGGTGTTGATGCTAAAACTATAAAGAAATGGTTATCAATATTAGAAACTTCAGGTATTATAACTATACTAGAACCATTTGCTAAAAATAAATCTGACCGTGTTATAAAAACACCTAAACTATATTTTATGGATACTGGCTTATGTGCATATTTATGTAAATGGAATAGTCCTAAGCAATTAGAAGAGTCACAAATGGCTGGAAATTTTTATGAAACATTTGTTGTTTCTGAAATAATTAAAAGTTATTACAATGCTGGATTTAATCCAAAATCAATTTCTAATAATCGTTTATATTATTATAGAGATAAGGATGGAGCTGAAATTGATTTAGTCATAGAGACTGTAGAAGGAATATACCCTATTGAAATAAAAAAAGGTATTAATCCTGTTAGTTCAAATAAAAATTTTAATGTATTAAAGAAATATGGGTATAATGTTTTAACTGGTTTAGTTATAGATTCTAGAGAAGGCATTTTTCCGGTTAATAGAGAAGTTTATTATTTCCCAGTATCATTAATAGGATTATAAAGTGATGATTCAAGTCTCAGTTAAATCTGAGACTTTTATTTTTACTTTATATTATGAATTTCCTCCAGTAACTATTATATAAAAGTAGTTTTTGGAGTTTTTTATTTTAATTATTAAAAAGATTCCTTGACTTAGAGTTAACTCTAAGGTTTATAATGTAATTGAAAGAAGGTGATAGTAATGTCATATACAATATCTGAAATAGCCAAAATAATGGGGGTAAGTACACATACATTACGTTACTATGACAAGGAAGGATTGTTTCCTCATGTTAAAAGAGTTAATGGAATAAGAATATTTGAAGATGAAGATTTTGAATGGTTAAGAGTCTTAAATTGTTTAAGGAATATTAATATGCCCATAAAGAAAATGAAAGAGTATGTTGAGTTATGTGATAAGGGTGATGAATCACTTGAAGAGAGACTTCAAATGATTTTAGAACAAGAAAATAGTATTAATGAACAAATAAAACTATTGGAATACTATAAGCAAGAAATAGAATTTAAAAAGGAATATTATAAAGCAGCTATAAAAGCTGGCAGTGAAAAGGCAGTAAGAGACTGGTCATGCAAAAAAGCTACTTTAGAATTGGATAAATTACCAAAATGAAAAGAATAATTATAGTATTTATGTTCTTAATAGCTTTATTTGTTAGTGGTTGTTCAAATAAAAAAGTAGAAGTTTCAAATTCAACTAATAATATATCAAATGATCAAGATACAACTGATAATAATCAAAAAAATAATGAAAGCGAAAATGACAAAAGAATGATACTCTTAATTGATAATGTAGAAGTAGAAATTGAATGGGTAAATAATAATAGTGTAAATGATTTAAAAGAACTTGCTAAAAATAATTTAATTATTAATATGTCTAATAGTGGTGGTTTTGAACAATATGGTCCTATAGGAAAAAGTATTACAAGCAATGATTCTAGAATAACTGCTAATTATGGTGATGTTATATTATACTCGTCAAGTTATTTATGCATTATGTATGGAAGCAATACTTGGAGTTATACAAAAGTAGGTCATATTAACATGTCACAAAGTGAATTAAAAGAATTATTAAATAAGCCTAATGTAGTTGTAACATTAAAAATGGAATGAAAGGAATATTAAAGAATGAAAAAAGTATTAATAATTTCTACAAGCTTAAGAGAAGGTTCAAATTCGGAATTTTTAGCAAAAAAATTTTATGAAGGTGTTAAATCTAAAGAAAATGATGTTGAACTAATTTCTTTAAAAAATAAAAATATAGCTTTTTGTAAAGGATGTTTAGCTTGCCAAAAAATAGGTAAATGTATAATTAATGATGATGCTAATGAAATTACAGATAAAATATGTAATTCGGATGTAATTGTATGGGCAACTCCTATTTATTATTATGAGATGGCGGGACAAATGAAAACATTAATTGATAGAGCTAATTCTTTATTTGCAAGAGAATATAAATTTAGAGAGGTATATTTACTTGCAGTTGCTCATGAAGATGAAGCATATGTACCAGAAAAAGCAGTTTCAGGTCTTCAAGGTTGGATTGATTGTTTTGATGGTGTTGAATTAAAGAAAACATTATTCATAGGTGGCGTAGGTGCCCCTAAGGAAATAATAAATAATAAAAAATTAGAAGAAGCATATGAATTAGGAAGGAATATTTAAAAATGTTAAATTTAGTAAAAGAATGGGATAAGTGTTTTCCTAAAAATGAAAAAGTAAATCATAAGAAAGTTACATTTAAAAATCATTTTGGCATTGAGCTTGCTGCTGATATGTTTTGGCCAAAAGATATTAATGGTAAATTACCTGCTATAGCATGCTCAGGTGCATTTGGCGCAGTAAAAGAACAACATTCAGGTTTATATGCTCAAGAAATGGCGTCACGTGGCTTCTTAACAATTGCTTTTGATCCATCATTTACAGGAGAATCAGCTGGTGAGCCTAGATATATGAATTCACCTGATATTAATGTTGAAGATTTTCAAGCATCAGTAGATTATTTATCTAATTTGGATAATGTAGATAAAGATAAAATATCAATTATTGGTATTTGCGGATGGGGTGGCATGGCTATTCAAACTGCTTGCATTGATACAAGAATTAAAGCCACAGTAGCTATTACAATGTATGATATGTCAAGAGTTGCTGGTAACGGATATTATGATTCATCAGATAATGAAGAAGCACGTTATCAGATGAGAGTAAATCTAAACAACCAAAGAACAGAAGACTTTAAGAATGACTCATATAAACTTGCTGGTGGAACAATTCCGCTTGATGTTGTTAAAGATATGGATGTTCCAGTATTTGTAAAAGAGTATTCAGAATATTATAGGAATAGAGCTTATCATTTACGCTCGCTAAATTCTAATAATGGGTGGAATATATCAACTGGGACATCACTTTTAAATACAAGATTATTTACATATGCATCTGAAATAAGAAGTGCAGTTTTAATTGTACATGGTGAAAATGCACATTCAAGATATATGGGAGAAGATACATTTAAATTATTAAAAGGCGAAAACAAAGAATTATTCATTGTATCAGATGCTAATCATACTGACCTTTATGATGGTGGTATTAATCACGATAAGATTCCATTTGATAAAATAGAAGAATTTATTAAGAAAAATATATAATTTTAAATAGACCATATGTGCTATGTATCCGAACCGCTTTATAGAAAATGGCTTTATATCGTAAAGTGGTTCCGGGTGCTCCCACGAATGGTTCACCATTTTAATAATTCAAGTCTCAGAATAATCTGAGGCTTTTATTTTAGGAAAAAAATTGATTTCTTCCCAAATATAGAGTTTAATTCTAGTAACTGGAGGAAATTTATAATTAAGATTTATTAATAGAAAAAACTTCAATTATTTATAAAATTGTGTTATAAAATAATGTGGTTTTATTTATATAAATATTGAATTTTATTTTGAAATGAGTTGATAACAAATGGATATTATAAAAAAAATATCAGTATATATAGCTAAATATATGGCAATTATAGTAGTTGTTGTTGCTGCATTAGCTTTTTTTGTTCCATTATCGTCCACATGGATTCAAACATCATGGATTAATTATTTGTTAATGATTGTAATGTTTGGAATGGGATTAACAATGAAACCGAAGGATTTTTTAATTATTGTTAAAAATCCAAAGGATGTATTAG
>JAFRXJ010000057.1 GCA_017441525.1 Acholeplasmatales bacterium
ATTTGCAATATAGATTCTTTGCCAATGATGTTCTAATTCATGGAAACATGAATCTAATAATTCTATATAATCATTTATATATTTATTATTTAGAATGATAGCTTGTAGCTTAAAATCATATCTTGATACATCTCCTTCTAGCTTTTCAAATACTACAGGGATTGATTCAATACCTAAGTATTCCTTACATACTAAATCTACTGCATCCTGGAGAGGCTTTAAGATTTCTAGTTCATTCCACTTATCCTCTCCAAAATTATTAATGAATTCTTGTTTTAATTTGTTCATTGTATCCTCCTTAGTGTTGCTTATACACAACATATCATCTATATTATAGTTTTGTATAAACAACTTGTCAATATATTTTTGTTGCTTAAAGGCAATTCTTTATTTATTTTTTAAATCATCTAATATATAATTATTTTGAGGTAATTATGTATGGCTAAAGAATTCACTGAAATTGATAATCATATATTAGATGTCATTTATGAATATATAGAAGTTAAAAATGTTTGTTCCAAAGCTGAACTTGCTCAACATTTAAATGTTGCAAGATCTACTGTTAGTGCATGGATTAAACGTGAATCTATTCCAGATGCAAATAAGATTCCAGGTATCTGTAATAAATTCGGTATAACTCCTAATTATATTTTTGGAATTAAAGATTTAAATGAATTATCTAATGATGATAGATTATATTTAGATGCAATTCACAATAATCAATCTTTAAAAGATGTTATTGATACTTTTATTAAGAAGGTTTAACCTTCTTTTTTTATTAACCACGCTGATGAGGCGCCTATTTTATTTCTAATAAAAATCTTGATTCAGGGTATTCATTATAGCTATTTATATTTTCAGCAATTGGAGCTATTAAATATAATTTTTCTTTAGCTCTTGTTACACCTACATAGAAGATTCTTCTTTCTTCTTCAATATCCATATCATCTCTATTACCTGGGATAATCTTATCAATTAAATCTACTATGATAATTATTTTAGCTTCTAAGCCTTTTGATTGGTGGATAGTCATTAATTCTACTACACCTTCTTTAGATGTATCAGCATCCTTCATATAAAGTGAATTCAAGAATTCTCTTAAGTGATCATCACAATTTGTTTTTAATTCATATTCAGCTAATTCTAAGAAATATGTTATATTTTCTTTTTTAGTTTTTAACTCTTTAGGATCTTTTGTCATTGATTCTAAATCTATATATGTATTTACAATATATTCAATAAAATAATATGTTGAAATATATGGATTCATATTCTTTTGTAAATCCTTATATACTTCTAAAAATGGAAGTATTTTTTTATTTGTTTTAGCTAATTCTTTACAAGCTTCAAACATAGAACAATTCATCATTTTAGCTTTAAGCCTTATTTCACATACTGTAACATTTCCAATACCACGAGATGGATTATTAATTATTTCTTCTAATGCTTCATCATCATTGGGATTTAAATAAAATTCTAAATAATTTAATAATAATTTTATTTCTTTGTATTCTAAGAATCTCATTCCATGAAGATAATTAGGGATTCTATGTTTATTTAGTTCTAGTTCTATATTTCTTAGTGATAACCTATTTCTTGATAATATTTTTATGTCATTATAGGTATATCTTAATTTTAATAATTCTTTTATAGTTACAGCTACCATATCAGATTGATGCAATTTATGATATGGTCTTTTAATTACAACCTCACCATCATTAGCTGATACTGGTATTGAGCCAACTTCAAATTTATTTGTATTATTTGCAATAAGCTTATTAGCTATTTCAACTATTTTCTTATCTGATCTATAATTATTTTTTAGATATAATACTTTAGCACCTTCTGTATCTCTAAAGTCATCTAATATCCTTAAATCAGAGCCTCTAAATGCATAAATACTTTGATTTGGGTCTCCTACCATATATAAATTATGGTATTTTGAAGACATTATTTTTAATATTTTATATTGAACATTATTAATATCCTGAGCTTCATCAACAATAATATGTTCAAATAGATTACATATTTCATTTCTGAATCCTTTATCCCATGTTAATTTATATAGAAACATCGAATTCATTTCATCAAAGTCTAATTTATTAGCCTTTTTAGTATAAGCTTTATATTTATAATATAAATCCGCAATTTTCATTCTTAAGCTAATATTAGACTTATTAGGTTTCATTTCATTTTTAATTCTTGATATTTCTCTTATTGCATAATCAGCATCAATATCAAATTTATTATCATCTATTAGTTTCTTAATGATTTTTCTTTTTTCATCATCTAATAGGACTTTATATTTGGTTTTATAATAAAATCTTAACCACTCATAACAAAATGAATGAAAATTAGATATATTAACCTTATGGTCTCTTTCTAAAACCTTTTTAATTCTTTTATTCATTTCAAGTGTGGCAGGATTTGTGAATGTGAAGGCTTTTATTTTATCTTCAGGTACTTTTAATGTGTCTACTAAATAGGCTATGTGATAAGCCATTGTCATTGTTTTACCAGAGCCAGGACCTGCAACAACGAGCACATTGCCTGATGAGGCTTCTACACATTTTTGTTGTTCTTCATTTAGCATATTCCATCCTCCACATATTTAATTATTTCATCTAATATCATTGAATTAGTGATACAGTTCTTATCACTTAAATTTCTTGATATTGTTCTTAATAATTTATCTTTATTAATATTTTCATTAATATAGATATTAAATTTATTAGGATTATTAAATAAATAATCTCTTATTATATTTTTAATTTCAGGAATTATTACATTATCATATATTCTTTCTACATGATTTTCTATCCCTATATATAAAGTATATTTATCCATTAGAATGGAACCTCCTCTTGTTTATATCTTTCTATTATTTCTTCTTTTAAATCTAATAATTTAGGCTTATCAACCAGTTCTAATTTCTTATCTTTTAGATAAGAATTAAGCTGATTTATTTTAGCTTTATCACCAATTATCTTATCTATTCCATCCAAAAGTGATTTGAAATTTTCTTTAGCTAATTGGTAATAATCTTTTGATTCAATATATTTAGTTAATAAATACATTGGTAATGTTTGTAATATATAATTTTCATATTTAAGCCAGATATTTTTTCTAGGTTCTGGTTTAGATATTGATACTTTAAGTGCATCTTCTAAGAATTCTTTCCATTTAGGTAGAGTTTCAGCTTTATATTGGTTTTCATCCGAATAATTA
Source organism: Acholeplasmatales bacterium (assembly GCA_017441525.1). Lineage (GTDB taxonomy): Bacteria > Bacillota_I > Bacilli_A > Acholeplasmatales > Anaeroplasmataceae > Anaeroplasma. Next base: position 3,229 of record JAFRXJ010000057.1, read on the forward strand.
TTATCCTCTTTTAAATCTAATAATTGATATAGAAGTCCTGTGGTATAGGCACTAAAGCCTGTATCACCTTTTTCCACTTCCTTTTTTTCTGGATAATTAATTTTTCCATTATAAGCATTAATAATATCATCTATTACTCTATCTGCTTTTTCATGGAAAAATCTCATTTCATAACGAACCCAATAATCATATGGGCAATCTTCACCTTTATATAGTCTTTCCTTCTTTTTGTCATATATTACTAACATTTGTGTTGATTCACGTGATCCAAATTGTAAGGAATATCCTTTCTTTTTAGAACCATGAATTTCATAGTCTTTATTTTTGAAATTAGTAACAAATTGGTGTTTATCTAATTTTTCTTTAACTTCGTTAAATTTAATAATGTTTCCTTCTTTATCATCAATAGCAACATCACATCTTGAGCATTTAGCACGTAACTCAGTTTTTAATCTTAAAAGAAACATACGCCAATCAATGCCACGTCTTTCAATTTCTCTACATCCTTCTCCTTTAATTTCTATTTGGCAGGTATAATATCCTTCACCATTAATAGGTCCTTTAAGCTTTAAATCTATTCCTGGACATAAATGATATAAATATTCAAACCTACCTTTACCATATGATGCAGGAGTTATTTCTTCATCTGATAGTTTTAATAAGTCTTTAAAATATTCTAAATAGTTATTATTCATTTCTAATTCTAATTGAGTATCAAATGATTCATAATCGAATGTAAAAGATAAATAATCATGTTTTTTCTCTAACATTTCATCCTCCTTCTATAATAATTAGTATCTTGTATGTCATAACCGGGCTATTAGTAATGCCCGGTTCGGTAAAGCCTGCGGCTTTAAAAGGCTACGCCAAACATCCGCTTTCGCTTTGATGTTTTGGCTATAACGCCTTTTATATTTCCGCAATCGATTTTACCTAGGTCCTGGCGTTTGTAATAATACTAGCAATATTACTCTTCTTACTGGTTCTATAGCGTCCTATAGTTGACCAGCCAAGACCTTATTATTATTAATTTTTTATATTATTACATTTGCGTTCCTAGGTTCCGGGAAACACGAAGTCCATATTTCTTACATAATCATTTTAAAATACAAAAATTCGTATAGTCGGGACGGTATTTGACTTGAAGCAAATAATTAATTAAAAAATTCTAATACTAGGTAGTTTTTATGACTCATTCGTGATTTATTTGCCTAAACATTTTTTACTACTTTTATTATTTCCGATTGTATTATCTCAATACCCTACGTTCCAATTGATGGGGAAAAACCTCCGATTTCATAATATTTATTAATTTCTAAAACTATTTTTAGTTGTGCTTTCCAGTATAGTAGAAACGATATTTGACTTAGAGCACAATATTATAATATAAGGTGCTTTGTCGGATAGTCGGGACGGTATTTGACTTGAAGTACAATATTATAATAAATGGTGCTTTGTAATATAACGATGACCCTAGCTGCCTTGAAGCAATTAATATAGTACAACATTTCATTTTCCCACTAATATTATTGCAAACACATCGTGTACGGTTAGGGAGCTAGAATGCCTGATTCCTGCAAATCAATAATTTTTTTTACAATTAATATGATAAATAATGCTTTTTTCAACAGAATTCCATTTTGAGCTAAATTACATAATTTGCAATAAATAATTTACAAGGCGCCAATTCATATAGAAGGAAACTTCATTTTAATACTTTTACATAAATTATTTTAAAAAAAGGAACCAGCGCCATTTCTTCACAGAATGACCGGATTTCTTCTTTTTAAATAAAAAATTAAATATTTTTCATTAATATTATTACAAAAGGTTTTCCCTAACTCGTTTGACCAAAACCCAGGATTTCACCTTTTTGCATGTTTATTTTATTAAAACGGGGGTAGCTCATTTATCGACGCAGAGGCCGGATTTCTATGTAAAAAGAAAAAACCTAGAGCAAATGTGAATTTAATCACATAAGCTCTAGGCTTAATTATTATTTAAATGTTTTCTCTAACATACTATTATCAATTTCAATGTATGGTTTTGTATTTTTACAATCCGGATAATTAGAACAACCATAAAATTGTCCATACTTTCCTTCTCTCAAAAGCATTGGTTTACCACATTTATCACATCTAGGCATTCCTATTGTTGCATTTAATATTGCTTTCTCTACTAGTTTATCTCTCTTAATAACTATATTAATCGGTCTTTCTGCCAAAGAATAATTTACATTAAAAGAAATCCCTGGTGCAATCTCAACCTTGTTGCTCCTTTCATTTACTCTCTTTATATTCTCGCTAATAAAGGCATCAATATTAGAAATATCTATTTTATTATCAGTTAACAATTTCAAGATATCATTTTTACCAATTATCATAACATCAGAATACAAAAAATCTTCTGATGAAATAATCTTATCATTACCACTTGGCCAAGCTAATAGATAATATTCTGTTTTTAGATTATTATTGATTAACCATCCTCTAGCACCAGATGATTGATTTTTTAATTCAAATGCGAAAGTTGGTATATCCTTATTAATATAATGTAGCGTAGCTTTCTCATCAATAACTACTTCATTACCTGCATTAGTAATGATTATAGTATCCTTTCCTTCCTTTTGAAGTTTTTCACCATTAACTCTATACCAACCAAGTATCAATTCTCTTTTTGCTAATTCTTCATAAAAATTATCATCTAGCCATTTAGCAAAAGTTTCTTCAAGAAATTTATCATTATCAAATTTACTTCTCATTTAACTCACCATAATTAATGAAATGCGTTATCTCTTATCGTTGTTTGATCAAGATTTAGTAGCCAATCATTTATCTTTGAACTATCAACCATATTTCTGCTTAAAATATAAGCAATATCCGAACATGTAATAATTAAAATAGGATGTCCATCTTCAGCAACTTCTTTATAAGCTTGTGAATCAACATAACTTGTAGTCACTAATACTCCAAATTGTCTATATCTTATTCTAGAAATTAATCTAGACATATTTTTAACACCAACACTATTATTTTCGTTATAGCACTTTGCCTCTAATGCACAATCTATTTTTAAAGGAAAATTAGAGTTTGTATTACCAGTACTAATTACATATTTACCAACAGCATCTCTTCCACCATCTCTCCATGGTCTAGTTAATTCGAAGTTTTCAAAATGATTATCCATCATTTCAGCAATTCTAACAGCACATGCTTCAAATCCTGTTGGATTATCTTTATAATGCTCTCTAATAGCTGTTAAACATACTTTACCATCTTCGCTGCATTGTAATTGCTCATATTTAGTTGGAATCTTAAATATTCTTGGTGCTTTTAAAGCTTTTATACCATTTCTACCTTTTTCGATAAAATCCTTCCATGCTTGTGGAGCCAATCTCATTCCCTCTTGATGGTCATTTAGCAATGCTTCCAACCATTCATATTTAATTGGATTATTTTTAGTATCTAAAATAGTAAAATATGCTTCATAATTTTGAAATCTATTGTTGCCAAAGGTTCTCCAAAATGCCACCAAATCCTTGTCAGGCGATATTGTAGGATTTCCTGGAGCAGCTAATCCTAAGAACTGAACATCTCTTCCAGATTCTGCTTTCTTAAATACAAAAAAAGGCGGAATATCATCCAAATTATTACCAGAGTTTAATATAGCAAAAACTTCTTCTAAAAGCTTATTACCACCCTGTTTTGTCTTAGTCAATTCATTACCAGCTTTTCTGTTATCTCCATAATACCTAAATATTCCAGTTTCTACATCCAAAAAATCTGGCCATTCTAATTCGGACATTGAAGTATATAAAACTACATAGGCCAATTTATTTTTGTCATCATTTCTTTTTACTTTTCTAAATCCACTCATGTTGCCTAATTTCGGAAATAATTTAGAAAGAGGATCATCACTTGTATTACCTGATGTACCACCTTTATAAATTGCATCAACTATTAAGTCTGAGCCTCTAAGATTATTAAAATTAACAATCATTATAATCACCTATTCTTCACTGATTATTTTTAATACATAAGAATTATTTAACCAAAAACATTGTTTAGTATATTCTTCTAATCCAGTTAATTTATCTTTTACCGGTAATGGATATACATCTATTGCTTTTTGAGCATGTGGTCTAACATGACAATATTCATTTTCAGACATTCCAGGGAAATTTGTTATTCTCTTACCATTTTTAATGGTATTAACAATTTCTCCTTTTTTTATAACATCTATAGTTTTATCCCAAACACTTTTAACATTATTATCTAATATACTAACTGGCATATTCCAAAACTTGATACTTTCAAAGCGATATGCTCCACCATATTCTTTAAATACCGCAAACATGAATTTTGTTGTATTAAACATTTCACGAAGTTTTGAATCTTCCCATTCTTCATTTATAATTTCAGTAAATTTAAAAGTAGGGAATGACATACTTTCTACAATCCTACCTTTTTCGGTAATTCTAATTGTTTTAGGAACAATATTTGCTTTTACAAATTCATCAGTTACTGCTAATTTACCTTTTACTCCTAACATTCTAGCAATTAGAATTTCATTTAAATTCTTAGCCTTTGAATCAACTTTAAACATTGATGCTAATTCATCTACTTTTTTACCTTTATACTGTTTTAATTTATTAGTAAGAGAATCTTCAAATGTCATCTCAGTTGGTGCTATATTAGCAATACGCTCCAAATGTTCGCCACCTATATAGTCACGAACCAATTGAGTCATATATGATGTTTTTAAACAAAAGGCACGTTGTTTAGCTGGAATATTTGAAAATGGTTGCTTTCTAACTGATGAAGCATTAGCACCTTTAGTGCAAGCTCCTAAATACATTGTATCAGCTTCAGATAATTCATGTGCTTTACCAGCTTTTATTTTATTAATTATAGTATTCCAATCTTGCTTAATAATTGGTAGGTCCTCTTTTGGAAATGAAAATAATAAAGCATTTGTTATTTTAAAATCGCTTTTGGGTTTATCATCTTCATGAAGATACCATATTATTTCAATTAATTTATTCTTGTACCAAAAATGGCTTGTATAGAAGGTGTTCTTATACTCTTCCATATAATTGATAATATTTAACACTAATCTTTCTTTAGCTGAAAGAGTTCCATTTTTATTCTTCTTATATGGAGTTACTTTTAATTCAATACCTGCTTCTTCAAAATCGGGTGCCGAACGTGAATTAGAACCATATTGAAATACATCTTCTTCAAGAATGTGACCATGTGCCCCTTTATCATATAATTCAGCTTGAACTTGATAGCTATTTAATTCACCAAAAGTTTTACCAATAAGCATTTTAGCTATTTCTAATACTTCATCTTTTGTATATACTTTTCCTTCAGACATTGTGCATCACTCTTTTCTCAAAAATATCAAAAAATAGACATTAATTACTATTATTTTACTATATTTTTCTCAAACTATAAATAATAATAAATTAGCTTAAAATTTTTTTTGAAAAAACTAGCAAGATTGATCTTGTCTTAGTTAAATAATTTTGATATAATTTGTTATGTAATAAAAAACGAAATTTTATCCGAAAGGGTTGTTTAATATATGGATAAAACAGCTATTGAATTATTTGCTGGTGTTGGTGGTTTTAGAGTTGGTCTCAACCATGTAACATTAGGAGATAATGGTAAAGCAATTGAAGAAAATAATTTTAAATTTTTATGGGCTAATCAATGGGAGCCTTCTACTACTACACAGGCAGCTTTTGATTGTTATAAATCAAGATTTTCAAAAGGTGATGGTTCAGATGAAGATGAATTCAGTAACACTGATATATCATTAGTAGATAAAAAGAAATTACCTGATTTCACTTTATTAACTGGTGGATTTCCTTGTCAGGATTATTCTGTAGCTAGAAGTTTATCTCAAGAAAAAGGTATTGAAGGTAAAAAGGGTGTTCTTTGGTGGCAAATAAATGACATCTTAAAAACAAAAAAACCTCCATTTGTTTTATTAGAGAATGTAGATAGACTACTTAAATCTCCTTCTAAACAAAGAGGCCGTGATTTTGGAATTATGTTAAGATGTTTTGCTGATAATAATTATTCTGTTGAATGGAGAGTAATTAATGCAGCTGAATATGGCCATCCTCAAAGACGTCGTAGAACTTATATTTTTGCATATAAAAATACTACAAATCATGCTAAAGATTTAAATAAACTAAGTGCTGAAGATATTTTAAAAACAAATGGAATATTCGCTACTGAATTCCCTGTAGCTGATATATCTAAAATTAAAGAATGTGATTTAACTGAATATAAAGATTTAGTTGATGTTACAGATAGATTCGCATTTGGATTTGAAAATGGTGGTTATATGAAAAAAGGAAAAGTATATACTACTTCTATTACTCCACAATTAATCAATCCTATTACACTTAATGATATTATACTTAATGAAAAAATAGATAAGTCATATTTCTTAACTAAAGAACAAAATGTTAAATTCACTTATTTAAAAGGAAGCAAAAAGATTCCTAGAATTGATAAGAATACTGGATTTGAATATATGTATTCAGAAGGTGCAATGGGATATCCAGATGCTTATGAAAATCCTGGCCGTACAATGCTTACTTCTGAAGGAACAGTTAATCGTAGCACTCATGTTGTTAAAGATAGACAAACTGGAAAATTAAGATTATTAACTCCAGTTGAATGTGAACGATTAAATCAATTCCCAGATAATTGGACTAATACAATGACTGATAAAAAAAGATATTTTATGATGGGTAATGCATTAGTTACCGGAATAATAAAAAAACTTGGAAATTCAATTGAACAATACATTGAAAAAGAGGATTAATTTGTTAATCCTCTTTTCTTTAATCAAAAATCTTTTTATATAAACTATCAGAATGATTTTTAAAATCATTAATACCTAATATTTTATTTTCTTTTTCACAATAATCATTAATAGCATTTACAAAATTCTCAAATTTTTCATCATTAACACTATCAATATCTTGTTTTATGCAATATGATTGAAAATAATTGCTTGCATATGATGCAATTGCTTTTTCATTTTCACTCAAACTATCTTTATCAACTGTTGAATAATGTTTTTTGAAAAAAGACTTTGCAGATTCACAAATTTTTAATTTTCTTTCTAAATCTGGTATCTTATCTTCTTTAATAAGATCCGCAAAAGCCTCAAAATCAGTCCTTATATTGGATGATGCCGCATAATTCTTGGCCTTTTCAGGCTTTTGATCAATAATAAACATTGTTTTTACAAAAGTTAATGCAGTAAATTTCGTCTTATCAGAACTAGTATCACCATCCTTAACGATACAAAAATTTGATAATTTTTGATTAATATAATTTGCATCTCTAGAAGCAGCTAATATAGTATAATCATTAATTGGTTTTTGAGTATTTAACCCAATAGAATATAATTCTACATTTTTCAAATTACTTTCCATCAAAATAATTACTTTAATAATAATCTTTTCGAAAAAACCAGATATTATCTCATCGTCTTTAAACTTATTTTTGAAATCATCTCTAATAGAACTAAAAACAGATAACGTCTGAGCACCATTTAATATATATGTGTTTGCTGGAGAGAAAATTATATTCTTATATTTTATATTGAAATTATCAGAGCATATTGTTATACCATTATGACATAGCCAAAATAACTCTGGTTGATATTTACTATTTTTATTTGTATTTTTAAAATAATCATCATCAATAAGATTACTACTTCTGCTCTTCAAATAATTATATAGATATTCTTTAAATCTAGCCTTTAAATCAGAGTCTTTTGAATTTCCTAAGTAAGAACGAACATTATAATCAAATATTTTATATTTAATCTTGTCATAAAGTTTAAGAAGCTCATTAACACAAATATTATAAACATAATGTTTATCATAATCTAAAAAGCTTTCTTCAAGGCCATATGTTTTCATTATTATTTTCGCATTATCATCATAATATGTCCATGCATCTATCGCACTCAATTCTTTATACTTATTTCTTATTTTTTCTTCCTGTTCAATATCCCTAAAAACATATACATTTTTATTATTAATATCTATATCGAATATCAAATCATTAATCATAGCTTCATTTGCATCAGTAAAATCATAAATATAAAGTTCCTTGTTTTCTTCACTAATGCTAACATACTTATAACAATTTTTTACACCATAATCCATTTGTTTGTAACTATTTAATTCATGCTTACTACAAATATTACCAAAAGTCTCACTTTTCATTAAACTGTTCTCCTCCATAACGATTAATTTCATATTGTAAATATCTTTCGATATTCTCTTTTAAATCCTTAAGTTTATTTTTGATTTTTAAATCGTCACTATTCTCTTCTAAATACCTATCTATTATCTTATTTAAGTACTTTTTCTCATTATATATTCTTCTTAAAATATAATTCATTTCCTTACCTTTTTTTCTCTCAACAGATAATTCCAAGTCTAATCTATCTAAAAATTCATTTACTTGTCCGAATATATCGATGGAATAATTACGTTCAATTTTTTTACTTTTAATTATTTCTTTAAAACTTTCTATTTCTGGAAACAAAGAAAACTTATTTAAACCATATAATTCAAAAAGTTCTTTTCTTAACCCTTCATAATCCTTCTTTTTAATAGTGATTTTTTCATAATAAATATCGGGAATATCATATGGAGTATCACCTAAAAATAGAATAAACCCGCCTTGTTGTGATTTCACTCTATCATTTATCCAACAATTTGTTAATACTTTAAAATTTTTATCTATGACAAATTTAGATTTACTAATTGAATTCAAAAATAATTGCTTAATATCATCGTCATTAGGTGAAAAATAGCTCGGAAAGCCAAAAACATATATTACACCATCTTCATTCATTTTATTATCTTCACTAGTTAAAAAAAATAAAGAATTTAAAAAATTAAAGGAAACATCTAACAACCTTGACTGAGCAATATAATGTTGACTTTCTATTGAAGTATGTAACTTATTACTATTATCTTCAATCAATCTATAATCTTTGAGTAAATTACCATACTCTTTTTCCTTTTGAATTGCCAATGTATAATCGCCTCTAAATAAAGACGGGATTAATCTTTTACCATCACCAAAGTCTTTTGGTTCACCTCTATATGCAATTAAGCAATCCTCACCGAATCTTTTTTTTAAAGTCTTAACTGACTCTAAAATGTTTTTAATATATCTAAGTATTTTTGCCATTAAATAATCCTCTTTTTTATCAATTTTTGAAACAATTTATCTAAATTATATCAAAATTTAAGGATTAAGGAAAGCCATTATATGCAATTCTCAATCAATAATTTATTACATAATTTTTCATTGTATTTCAATTTATTATTTATAACACATCTATTCACTATTACGATATCAACACATATTACTGAACAAGTCAAAAAGGTGATTCTTATACTGCAACAATATTCATTGGTATTAAGCCATTTTACTATATTTTTATTCTTTTTCCATCTATTCAAACATCTTGCCACTGTTACCAGGTTCGGTTACGATGTCCAATCTTCTTTCTGATGGAAGCAAAGAAAATTTTTGTGTCTATTCAAAAGAAAAAGGTGATTCTAACATTATTTTGGCCAAAATCACCTATTTTTAAGCTATTTTTTGCAATTTTTAGTCGTTTTTGCGATTTAGTAAGCAGATTGTTTCAACATGCTGTGTTTTTGGAAACATATCCACGCCTTCAATGGATTTAATAACATAATCATTTTCAGAAAATAAATATAAATCTCTTTTTAATGTTTTAGGATCACAAGAAATATATATAACCTTTCTAGGCTTTAAATATCCTATAGCGTTAATGAATTGTTTTGTAGATCCTTCTCTAGGTGGATCCATAATAACGATATCTACTTTTTCTTTATTCTTTGCTAGATGTGTCATAAAATTAGTAGCATCATCAGCTAAGAATTCAATATTATTTATATTATTTATTTTAGCGTTTAATCTAGCATCAATTATTGCATTTTTATTTAATTCAACACCATATACCTTCTTTGCTTCTCTAGCGGCAAAAATAGAGATTGTACCAACACCACAATATGCATCTATTACAATATCTGTCTTCTTTATTTCAGCGCTTTTTATGGCTTTTGAATATAAAATTTCCATACCTTTAGTATTTACTTGGAAAAATGATTTAGGTGATATTTTGAATTTATAATCTGATACATATTCATAAATATATCCTGGACCATAAATAACTCTTTCTCTATCGCCTAAAACAATAGATGTATCTCTTGAATTATAGTTTTGAACAATAGTTGTAATTCCTAAATTTTCTTTATTTAAATCCTTAATTACATTATTTCTTCCTGGGAAGAATTCACCATTAGTAACAATTACTAGCATTAATTGTTTAGAATTAAATCCATATCTTATAAAGATATGTCTTATAATTCCTGTTCTTGTTTTTTCGTCATATGGTTGTATTTTATTTTTAGTTAATATCTTATTTAATATTTGAATAACTTTATTAGCTTTTTCACTTTGCAACATACAATCTGAAATAGTTACAATATTATGAGTGTATTCTTCATACAATCCTGAAACTACCTTTTTAGACTTAGATAGCTTATATGTCATTTGACATTTATTTCTATAATTATATGGATCTTCCATACCTGTTAAAGGAATTTCACCAAGGCTAAATGGCTTAAATAAATCTGTTAAAAATTTTTGTTTAAGCTTCTTTTCATATTCATAATTAATGTGCATGAATCTACATCCACCACATTCATTTTGATATATACAGCCATTTGTAATTCTTTCAGGTGATGCCTTAATAACTTCTTTTAGCTTTGGATATTTTAAATCTGTATCAACTAAAATATCTTCCCCATCAATTACACCATGAATCAAGTATTTTTTATCGTTAATAACAACTTCTGTATCTGGTAAATATTCAGTTTTTACATTTTCAAATTTCTTTAGCATAATATCACCTATAAAATCTTAGTAGTCCACTCTTCAGCATTAAATATATTTGTTACTATATCAGAATAAAATTCTGGTTCATGGCATACTAATACAATTGTACCCTTGAAAGCTTTAAGGGCTTCCTTTAAAGATTCCTTTGCGTATACATCTAAATGGTTTGTAGGCTCATCTAGAACTAATGTATTACATTCTTTTAACATAATCTTGCAAAGTCTTACCTTGGCAGCCTCACCACCAGATAATACAATCATTAAAGATTCTATTTTTTCTCTAGTTAAACCACAAGATGCGAGTGCACCTCTAACTTCAGCATTAGTCATGGCAGGATACATATTCCATACCTCTTCTAATGCAGATACCTTATCATATTCCTCTTCTTGTTTAAAATATCCATAATGGATATTATAATCATGGCTACAAGTACCTGATAATGGTTTTAATTCACCAAGTAATGTTTTAAGAAGTGTTGATTTACCAATACCATTAGCACCTTTTATCGCAACCTTTTGTCCTCTTTCAATAGTAAATGAAATAGGCTTAGATAATGGCTCCTTATAGCCTATAACTAACTTATCAGCAACAAATACGAATTTACCAGAAGCTCCACATTCTTTAAATTTAAATGTAGGCTTAATAACTTCTTTAGCCTTATCAATTATTTCCATCTTATCTAATCTTCTTTGTCTTGATTTAGCTAAGTCCGTAGTGGCAACTCTTGCCTTATTTTTGGCAATAAATTCTTTTAAATCTTTAATTTCTTTTTGTTGTTTTTCATAAGCTATATTTTGATTTCTTTTTTCTATTTCATACATTCTCATATAGTCATCATAATTACCAGCATATCTAGTTAAATTACCATCTTCCATATGATATGTAACATTAGTTACTTTATTTAAAAAAGGAATATCATGGCTTACTAAAAGAAAAGCATTTTCATAATTAATTAAATAATTAGTTAGCCAATTAATTTGTTCTTCATCTAAGAAGTTTGTAGGTTCATCTAAAATTAAAATCATTGGCTTTTCTAATATAAGCTTTGTAAGTAATACTTTACTTCTTTGACCACCAGATAAATTAGATACATCATGGTCAAGACCAATGTCTCCAAGTCCAAGACCATTTGCGACCTCTTCGACTGTTGAATCTATTGAATAGAAGCCTGCAGATTCAAGTGTAGATGCAATCTCACCAGCTTCAATCATAGCCTTATTCATTTCATCATCAGACATATTTGCCATACTTTCATATAATGAATTCATTTGATTTTCTAATTCATACATATTTTTAAAGGCATCCTTTAATACATCTCTAATTGTTTTACCTGCCTCAAGTGATGTATATTGATCAAGATATCCAGTAGTCGTATATTTAGCCCATTCAATTCTTCCGCTATCTGGTGATAATTCACCTGTAATAACCTTGATGAATGTTGATTTTCCTTCACCATTTAAACCAATTAGACCAATATGCTCACCCTTATTCATAACAAATGAAGCATCCTCTAATATTATTCTATTTCCAAAAGAAAAGCTTATATCTTCACACTTTAAAACACTCATAATTCACCTATAAACCTACATTACCCATTTGAAGTAATATTCCTACTATCGCACCCATAATAATATAAATTATTGGATGCTTTTTAAATTTAAATACAAATACTGCAAAAATTAAACCAACAGCTAATGCCTTAAAATTAATTAATAATTCAATAAATTTATAAATACAGCTAAAGAAATTAGCTCCGCCATTAGCTTTAAAATAATCAATTGTAGCATTAAATGCTGAAACTATATCATAATGTATAATTGACTCTGCATTAGGGTCAACAACATTAAAGATTGATACCTTTAATACTGAATATGCGGCAGCACAAATTAAACCAATTGAAGCTGCCCTAAGCCCATAGAATATCCATGCGACAAACTTGTTTTTACTAAATTTTTGTAAGAAAAGTGAAACAATTAATATAACAATAATTGATGGAGATACTAATCCTAATGTCGAAATAATACTTCCTAAGAATGCTAAGAAATAATTATTATAAGCACCATTAGATACTGTATATCCAACATATGTAGACATATTTATTCCCATAGCACCTGGAGTTGATTCAGATACCGCAAGCATCGCAGTTAGCTCTGCTTCGTTAAACCAACCTGTAGTATTTCCAAGCTCATGTAAGAATGGTAATGTCGCAAGTCCACCACCAAAGGCACAAGCCCCAATTCTAAAGAAATTAAAATACATTGTAAAGAATATCCAATTATTAGTTGCAAATGAAACAATTAGACAAACTGCAATAATTATCCAGAAAAATGATGTAATAATTAGTGCATTGCGATATTTTTTATTTTTAATAAATAATAAACTTATACATCCAATTAATCCAAATAATAATCCTACAAATAATCCTAATATAAAGAATAATACATTCTTTTTAGTATCACTCTTTTTCTTAGGTTCTTCTAAAACTTTTTCCTCTTCTATCTTTTCTTCTTTTGTCTCTTCTTTAACTTCAAGTTCAGGCTCTTTAACTCTATATTTAGCTTCAAATCTTCTTTCTTTTATAAAATTAATCAAAAGCCCAAGTAATGCTGAAGCAATTATATATGCATATAAAGGAATAAATTTAATAAATATAGCACAAAAAGCTATAGTTACTGCGATTACAATACCCCAAATATCAACAATTGATTTTTTAGTTAATTTAACTATTGCTGATAAAACTAAAATAAATACAACAACATTTATTCCAGCTAGTGCGTTCACAACAAATGGATTCTTACTAAAATTTGTAAGTAATGTCGCAATTATAAAAATAATAACAAATGCAGGTGATACAAATGAAATTGTAGCTAATATACCACCTAATGTACCACATATCTTATAACCAATAAATGTTGATACATTAACAGCCATAGCTCCAGGAGTACACTGTCCTACTGCGTAATAATCTGCAAGCTCCTGGTCAGTACACCAGCCCTTCTTTTCAACTAATTCTCTTGATAACAATGGTAAAAGGGCATAGCCACCACCAAAGTTAACTATACCTAGCTTAAAAAACAAAAGACAAAGTAAAACAAGTCTTTTAAAATATGGAATTTTATAAACATTTTTATTATTTATATTATTCATATATTTCTCCTTTTTTAAACCTTAAACATTATACCATAGTTTTTATTATTTAAAAACAAATAATGTTTTCATATTGAGATAAATATGATAGAATAAAACTAATGAGGGACGTTTTAAATTAAATATTAAATTGAGAGGGTTGATATTATGTCAGATGTAGGATTCTTTTTAGACAAATTAATATCTAGCGCAAAAGATAAAAATAAGAAAGATTTATTAACTAAAATACAAGATAAATCTTTTTTTGAATCATTATGTGAAGTATGTAGCGTATTAAAGGAATTAGATTATGAATTAATATCAAAAAAAGATACTGGATTTGCATATGAAAAGGATATTAATTTAAGAATATCTAGAGCTTTATCTAATAATTATTTCACTATATATTACGTAAATATATTTACAGGTGAATATGTTGGATATAGTTCAAATTCCGATTATAAATCATTAAAAATTGAAGAAAATGGACATAACTTCTTTGAAGATGTTCAAAAAAACATTCAAAAATTCATATATGAAGAAGATAGAGAAAAACTATCTAAATTACTAACAAAAGAAAAAATACTTGAAGAGGTTAATGATGGAAAATCATATCTAATAACATATAGATTAATGTTAAAAAATATACCTACTTATGTTCAGTTAAAAGCATTAAAATTAAGTAATGAGGATAGCAATATTATTATTGGTATTAGTAATATTGATGAACAGAAAAAAAGAGAGATGGAATATCAAAAAGCAATAAAAGCTAATATTACTTATTCTAATATTGCTTTAGCCTTAGCAGCAAATTATTTTGCTATTTATTATGTAGATATAAGTACTTCTTTCTATATTGAATATAATTTAGATAATGAATATCAGGTATTAAAAGAGATAAAACGAGGAAATGATTTCTTTGAAGGTCTTGAAAAGAATGCAAGAGAAAATTTAGTACCTGAAGATTTACCTAAATTTTTATCTACTGTAGGAAAAAATAATTTAATTACAGAACTTAAAAATAACAAGGGTGTAAAAGTATCATATAGACAAATAATAAATTCAAAACCTGAATATGTTGAATTAACTGCGATGAAATTATCTTCAGATAATAACCATATCATCTTAGCTGTTTCGAGCATAGATGCATGGAAGAAAAAAGAAAAAATATTTAATAAAATGCTTCATCAAGAAAAACAGCTTGCGAGAACAGATGCACTTACAGGAGCATTTAATAAATATTCATATAAAGAATTAGAAAAGAAAATAAATAGAAAAATTAAGAATAATTCCATTGATGAATTCTCAGTAGTTATTTGTGATATTAATAATCTTAAATTTATAAATGATACATTAGGTCATACAGCAGGAGATAAATATATAAATAATGCATTAAAGCTAATTAAAAAAATATTTAAAACTAATACAATATATAGAATTGGTGGAGATGAATTTAGTTTTCTTCTAACTGATAATGATTATTATGTTAGAGATTATTTATATGAAAAATTTATTATAGAAAATAATAAAAATAAAGAAGCTAATAAAGTAACACTCGCAATAGGTATTGCAGATTACTATAAAAATAGTGATTCATCACTAAATGATGTATTTAAAAGAGCTGATGAAAAAATGTATGAATTTAAAAAAGAATTTAAATCTAAGCTATAAAATCCGGGTAAATCCCGGATTTTGCTTTCACTGGAATAATTGACAATATAATCTTTTTTTGTTATAATAATTTTCAATTATTAATATAAAAATGGAGGTACGAATATGAAAGGGTTTGAAAAGTATTCAAGAGGCTATTTTATGCCACCAGTTGAGTGTAATGACTGGGTTAAAAAAGAATATATTGATCATGCGCCAATATGGTGTAGTGTTGATTTAAGAGACGGTAATCAATCACTAATTAAACCAATGAGCCTTGACCAAAAGGTTGAATTCTTTAAGTTATTAGTTGAAATAGGCTTCAAAGAAATTGAAGTTGGTTTCCCAGCTGCTTCCGAAACAGAATATGAGTTCTTAAGAACATTAATTGATGGTGATTTAATACCTGATGATGTTACTATTCAAGTATTAACTCAAGCAAGACCTCATATTATTAAAAAGACATTTAAAGCACTTGAAGGTTGTAAGAGTGCTATAGTTCACTTATATAATTCTACTTCTTTAGCACAAAGGGAACAGGTATTTAAAAAATCTAAAGAAGAAATTCTTGAGATTGCTGTTGAAGGTGCTAAGATGTTAGTTGATTTAGCAAAAGAAACTGATGGTAACTTCTTCTTTGAATATTCACCAGAAAGCTTTACAGGAACTGAAATGGATTATGCTCTAGATGTATGTAACGCAGTAGTTGATGCATTTAAGCCAACACCTGAAAGAAAGCTAATCTTAAATTTACCTGCTACTGTTGAAATGTCATTACCTCATGTTTATGCATCACAAGTTGAATATATTTCTAAATATGTAAAGAATAGAGAATCTGTTATTATTTCTCTACATCCACATAATGATAGAGGTACAGGAATTGCTGATGCTGAGCTTGGTATGCTTGCAGGTGCTGATAGAGTTGAAGGAACATTATTTGGAAATGGTGAAAGAACAGGAAATGTTGATGTTATTACACTAGCATTAAATATGTTCACTCATGGTGTAGATCCTAAATTAAATTTCCATGATATGCCAAAGATTATTAAATTATATGAATCAGTTACTGAAATGAAGGTTTATGATAGACAACCATATTCAGGAAAATTCGTATTTGCTGCATTCTCTGGTTCTCACCAAGATGCAATATCTAAAGGTATTAAATATCATAAAGCTAACAAACTTGACACTTGGTCAGTTCCATATCTTCCACTAGATCCTAAAGATGTATCTAGAGAATATAGTGCTGATGTAATTAGAATTAATTCTCAATCTGGTAAAGGTGGTATTTGTTATATCCTAGAAACTAATTTCGGTCTAGATATTCCTCAAAAGATGAGAGAAACTGTTGGTTATTTAGTAAAAGATATATCTGATAAAGAACATAAAGAATTAACACCTAATGAAGTACAATCAATCTTCCTTGAAAACTTCGTTAACCTTAAATCACCACTTGAATTAAATGAATATCATTTCATTCGTGAAGGTGAATTATTCAAGGTTATGTTATCTACTAAATTTGAAGGAAAGATTAATAATACATTAGCTGATGGTAAAGGTAGATTAGACGCTATCAGTAATGCATTAAAGGATTGTTATAAATTAAATTATGAATTAACAAATTATGTTGAGCATAATTTAGAGTCTTCTTCTAAGGCTGAAGCTGCTGCCTATGTTTCTGTTAAATTTGGTAACAAAGAATATTGGGGTACTGGTATCCATGATGATATCATTTGTGCTTCTATCTATGCTTTAATTTCAGCAATTAATAATGCATTAAAAGATAATAATTAAAACCAAAAGACGTATTCCTTCGAATACGTCTTTTTAAATGTTATATATATTGATAATACTTTTTTTATTTCAAATATTTCTTTTTCTCTAGAATAAAACATGCAATTTCACTTCACTTTTACTGAAATTGATTTCAGTATAATTATATCATCATTTTATAATGAATCAATAAAAAAACCTTAAGACAAATCTTAAGGCATAATTTTTAATTCTTATTTACTTCTAAAAAAACTTTCTTAATACTACTATAATTACCAAATATTACTATTACATCATTTTCTTCAATTATAGTATCCTTAGTAACTTTTATAGATTCATCATTTCTCTTAAGAGTTAAAACATTTAAGTTATATTCTGTTTTAATCTGAGATTCAAATAGTTTTTTATCTTTTAATATTTCAGGTAAAATAGCTATTTCTACTTCAGCCATTGCATCACTACCATAATTATCAATTAATGTAATAATATTTTCTTTTGGCTTAATTACTACTTCTTCATGTTGTTCATTTACTTTGTATGTAAACAAATCTTTAACTGTTTGTTTATTACCAAAAACAACAATTCTATCTTTCTTTTGAATAACAGTATCCTTTGTTATTTCAATTGTTCTATTACCTCTTTTGAGCATCATTATATTAATATTATACTGAGCTTTAAAATTAGATTCCATTAATGTTTTATTTTCTAATATTTCAGGCATTTTATTTATATATATTTCAACAATCGCGTCACTGTCATATGAATCAAGAATTGTTATGATATTATCATTATCATGTCTAGCAATTATTCTTCTACCTATTTTTTCTAATAGCTTTTCTAAAAATCTAGATACAAAGGGTAATTTACAAATAATTAAAATTAATAATAAAGATCCAACAATAACAACTATCCAATTTAAACTAATAAAATCAACTTTTTCCGGATTTATATTACTAATTAAGTTAATAATTAGGGATATAATTAATACATTAAATAAATTACCACAAATCATACAGATTACTGCAAGTCTTCTTCTACGTCTATTTAAAGTAATAACTTCAGCTTCTCCAGTTGTAAATCCAACACATGTAATCATAGAAATAACTTGAAATCTTGCCTTTTCTCTTGTAAGACCAGTAATTCTAAATAGTGCTGAGAAAAACTCAATTAAAGAGAAATATAGGACAATAGCAATTGATATTGCTAATATTGATGTAACTAAGCTCATAAAACCACCTACTATATATATATTTATTATAATAAATTATATAGAAATAAAAAAGGTCTAAAACAATTTTAGACCTAATTTTTATTATTTTAACATAATATCATCAATTGGCTTGCCTGGAGCAACCATTGGTAATACCTTTTCATCAATTTCTACTATTGCGTTAATAATAGCAGGCTTTCTATTTTTAATTACAGATTCAATAGCCTTCTTATAATCTTCTCTAGTTTTAGCTTCATAATAATCTACGCCAAATGCTTTAGCAAGATACTCATAATTTAAGACAGTATCCAAAATTGTTTGACTATATCTCTTTTCATAGAATGCTGTTTGCCATTGTCTAACCATACCAAGTACACCATTGTTTGCGATAACTACACATACAGGTAGATTATATTTAGCACATGTTAATAATTCATTCATATTCATTCTAAATGAACCATCACCAGCAATGTTAAATACATATGAATTTGGATGGCTAACTTGTGTACCAATTGAAGCACCTAATCCAAAGCCCATTGTTCCTAAACCACCAGAAGTTATTAATCTTCTTGGTTCAGTATATTTAAAATATTGAGCAGCCCATAATTGGTGTTGTCCTACTTCTGTAGTAATATAACAATCACCCTTTGTTGCTTCTTGGATTGCTTCCATGAAATATCTTGGCTTTAAGCTAGATGAAACTTGGTTTTCTGTAAATATATTCTTCCAAGAATCTACTAATGCTAACCAAATAGGATTTTTCTTTGTAG
Organism: Acholeplasmatales bacterium; assembly: GCA_017441525.1. Taxonomy (GTDB): domain Bacteria; phylum Bacillota_I; class Bacilli_A; order Acholeplasmatales; family Anaeroplasmataceae; genus Anaeroplasma. The sequence continues at coordinate 22,746 of JAFRXJ010000057.1, forward strand.
AAATATATTTTTTGATTCTCTTGAAGAAATCCTTTAAATCCATAACTAAGCTTACATCATCTTTGATATTCTTATCAATTTCAGCTTGATCAATATCAACATGAATAATCTTTGCGTTTTCAGCAAAATGCTTATGATTTGATAATACACGGTCAGAGAATCTTACACCTAAAGCAATTAATAAGTCACATTCTACAACGCACTTATTAGAAGCTACAGTACCATGCATACCAATTAAACCTGTAGATAGTTTATTAGTTTGATCAAATGCACCAATACCCATTAAAGATGTTGATGTAGGAATATCTAGCATTGTTGCAAATTCATTTAATTCCTTACTTGAATCACTCTTAATAATACCACCACCAGCATAGATGAATGGCTTCTTAGCTGACATAATTAATTCAGCTGCTTCTTTAATTTTATCTTCACTTACTTCTGCAATTTGTTTTGCAGACTTATTGAAATCAATCTTAACAGGCTCATAGTCAGTAACAGCTGCAGTTACATCCTTAGGAATATCAATTAATACTGGTCCTGGTCTTCCAGATCTAGCAATTTCGAAAGCCTCACGGATAGTATCAGCAAGCTTATTAACATCTTTTACAATATAATTATGCTTTGTAATAGGCATAGTTATACCAGCAATATCCACCTCTTGGAATGAATCTTTTCCTAGCAATGCATTTGTTACGTTACCTGTAATAGCAACAACAGGAACTGAATCCATATATGCAGTTGCAATACCAGTGACTAAGTTTGTAGCACCTGGACCTGATGTCGCAAGGCATACTCCAACCTTACCAGTTGATCTAGCATAACCATCAGCTGCATGTGATGCACCTTGCTCATGGCTAGTTAAAATATGCTTTATTCTATCTTGATTTTTATAAAGCTCATCATAAATATTTAATACAGTTCCACCTGGATAACCGAAAATTGTATCTACGCCTTGCTCTACTAAACATTCAACGATGATTTGTGAACCATTAAGTTTCATAAATATTCACCCTTTTCTTTATTTTAGTCTTCCTCGAAAATTGCACCAGTTGATGCAGATGTTACAAGCTTTCTATAACGAGCTAGGTAGCCTGTAACTGGCTTTAATACCATTTTGAAATTCTTTTTACGTTTTGCGATTTCTTCATCAGATACTAATAAATTGATCTTACAATTAATAATATCGATTTCAATCATATCTCCGTCTTCTACAAGACCAATTAATCCACCTTCAGCAGCTTCAGGAGAAACGTGACCAATTGATGCACCACGTGTAGCACCTGAGAATCTACCATCAGTGATTAAAGCACAGTCCTTATCAAGACCCATACCAGCAATTCTAGATGTAGGAGCTAGCATTTCTCTCATACCAGGACCACCCTTAGGGCCTTCATAACGGATTACAACTACATCGCCCTTTTGAATTTTTCCACCATCGATTGCAGCAATTGCTTCCTCTTCAGAATTAAAGCATTTAGCAGGTCCTGTATGCTTTAACATTTCAGGAGCTACTGCACCACGTTTAACAACGCAGCCATTTAATGCTAAATTACCCTTTAATACAGCAATACCACCAATCTTTGAGTATGGATTGTCAATTGGACGAATAATATCTGTATTCTTATTAACAGCATTCTTAATATTTTCTCTAATAGTCTTACCAGTTACTGTTAATAAATCTAGGTCTAAGGCACCATCAATCTTAGATACTTCTTTCATTACAGCTTGAATACCACCAGCTTCATTTAAATCCTCCATATAAGTATGTCCGGCAGGAGCTAAATGACATAAATTAGGTGTATGTTCAGAAATTGCATTAGCCATATCTAAATTAATGCTAACACCTGCTTCATGTGCGATTGCAGGTAAATGAAGCATTGTATTAGTTGAACAACCTAAAACCATATCCATTGTTAAAGCATTCTTAAATGATTTTTCATTAACAATGTCTCTAATCTTTACATTATTTTTAACTAAGTCCATGATTTTCATACCAGTGTGCTTAGCTAATCTAATTCTATCTGCATATACAGCAGGAATTGTACCATGACCAGGTAGGGCAATACCTAATACTTCACACATACAGTTCATTGAGTTTGCAGTATACATACCAGAGCATGAGCCACATCCAGGACAAGAATGATCTTCATATTCTTGTAATTCCTCTTCTGTAATCTTGCCTGATAAATATTTACCTACAGCTTCAAATGTTGAAGATAATGAAGTTTTTTGACCATTAACACGTCCTGCAAGCATAGGTCCACCTGAACAAACGATTGTAGGTAGATTTAATCTACAAGCGCCCATTAGCATACCAGGAACGATTTTATCACAGTTAGGAATTAATACTAATCCATCAAATGCATGAGCACGTGCCATACATTCAGTACTATCTGCGATTAATTCTCTTGTAACTAAAGAGTATTTCATACCCTCGTGACCCATTGCGATACCATCACATACTCCAATTGCAGGGACGACGATAGGTGTACCACCAGCCATTAAAATACCAGTTTTTACAGCCTCAGCTATTTTATCTAGATGAGCATGTCCTGGAACAATGTCACTTTTAGCACATACGACACCAATTAATGGTCTTTCGATTTCCTCATCTGTATATCCTAATGCTTTGAATAATGATCTATTAGGAACCATTTCAGGTCTCTTTTTAACTACATCGCTTTTCATATTGAACCTCCAAATTTCTAAATTTAAATTACTTTAATGCCTTAACAACAAGGTCTCCCATTTCTTCTGTTCCGACCTTCTTAGAAGCATCGTCTAAATCCTTATTGAAAATATCACCAGTTCTATAACCAGCATTTAATACATCCATAACTGCCTTATCAATTGCATCAGCTTCCTTCATTAAGCCTAGAGAATATCTAAACATCATTGGAACTGATAAAATTGTAGCAAGTGGGTTTGCAAGATTCTTACCTGCAATATCAGGAGCTGAACCATGAATTGGCTCATATAATCCTAATGTTCCTGCACCTAAAGATGCAGATGCTAACATACCGATTGAACCAGCAACTTGTGAAGCTTCATCAGTTAAGATATCACCAAAGATGTTAGATGTTACGATAACATCAAATTGTCTTGGGTTTCTAACTAATTGCATTGCACAGTTATCTACATACATTTCAGATGTTTCAACATCTGGATAATTCTTCTTTACTCTATCAAATACTGCTCTCCATAATCTTGAAGACTCTAATACGTTAGCTTTATGAACACAGCATAATTTATGATTTCTCTTTTGAGCTGCTTCAAAACCAGTCTTTAAGATTCTTTCGATTTCAAATACTGAATACTTCTCTAAATCAGAAGCCCAGCAATCCTTGTTTTCAGGGTTGAATTTAGGAGAATTAGCCTTCTCACCAAAATACATACCACCAGTTAATTCACGAACAACTAAAATGTCTAATCCATCACCAATGATTTCAGCCTTTAAAGGTGAAGTATGTTGTAATTGTGGATATAATACTGCAGGTCTTAAGTTAGCATAAAGCTTTAAAGCTCCACGAATACCAAGTAATCCTTTTTCAGGACGGTCACCATTTGGAAGGTTATCCCACTTTGGACCACCAACAGCACCAAGTAATACTGCATCTGATGCTAATGCTGCATCAATTGTATCTTGAGGTAATGAGCAGCCATCCATATCGATTGCGATACCACCCATTCTCTTTTCTGTAATCTTGAAATCATATCCATAGATTTCACCAATTCTATTAATTACCTTTACAGCTTGTTTTACGATATCTGGACCGATACCATCACCAGGTAATGTAACAATGTTAAATGTCTTCTTAGCCATTTTACTTTTTCTCCTCATCAAATTTCTTATTAATCTTATTAATTAATCCACCACATTGGATAATTTCTTGCATGAATGGTGGGAATGGTTGTGCTTGGAATGTCTTACCAGTAGTTTCATTCTTAATAACACCTGTATCGAAATTAACAGATACAGTATCACCATCTTTAATATTATCTACTGCTTCAGGACATTCAAGAATAGGTAAACCAATATTAATTGAATTTCTATAGAAAATTCTTGCGAAAGTCTTAGCGATAACACAAGATACTCCACAAGCCTTAATAGCGATTGGAGCATGCTCTCTTGAAGAACCACATCCAAAGTTCTTATCAGCTACTAAAATAGCACCTGGAGTTACTCTTTGAGAGAATGGAGCTAAACCAGCATTGATATCTTGCTTAGAATCTTCCATACAGTGCTTTGCAAGCTCTGAAGGAACAGATGTATTAAGATATCTTGCAGGGATAATTACGTCAGTATCAATATCTGCACCGTATTTAAATACTTTACCATTTGCGTTCATCTTACTTTACCTCCATAAATTTATCAGGACTTGTAATATATCCTGTTAATGCTGATGCTGCAGCTGTTGCAGGTGATGCAAGATATACTTCAGAATCAACATGGCCCATACGACCTACGAAATTTCTATTAGTTGTAGAAACACATCTTTCACCAGCAGCTAAAATACCCATATAACCACCTAGACATGGTCCACATGTTGGAGTAGAAACTGCACATCCTGCTTCTACTAAATCTTGAATAATACCTTCAGCAATTGCTTCTAGGTAAATCTTTTGTGTACCAGGAATAATGATTGCTCTAATATCAGGAGAAACCTTCTTCCCCTTTAAGATAGAATGAGCAATTCTTAAGTCTTCCATACGTCCATTTGTACAAGAACCAATTACTACTTGGTCAATCTTAACTTCCTTTTCACCAATCTCATCTACTGTCTTAGTATTTTCTGGTAAATGAGGGAATGCTACTGTTGGACGAATCTTTGATAAATCAATATCATAAACAGCATCATATGAAGCATCAGCGTCAGCTTCATATACTACTGGAGTCTTCTTTGAATGATTCTTGCAGTATTCTAATGTCAATTCATCAACTGCGAAAATACCATTCTTAGCACCTGCTTCAATAGCCATATTAGCCATACATAAACGAGAGTCCATTGTTAAATTCTTTAGACCAGGTCCTGAGAATTCCATTGACTTATATAATGCACCATCAACACCAATCATACCGATAATGTGTAAGATTACATCCTTACCACTACAATCTTTATTAAGCTTTCCAATTAAATTAAACTTAATTGCAGATGGAACTTTAAACCAAGCCTCACCAGTTGCCATACCAACAGCCATATCAGTTGAACCAACACCTGTTGAGAAAGCACCTAAAGCACCATAAGTACATGTATGAGAGTCAGCACCGATAACAACATCGCCTGCAACTACTAAGCCCTTTTCAGGTAATAGAGCATGCTCAATTCCCATTTGACCAACCTCAAAGAAATTAACTACTCCTTTTTCTCTTGCAAATTCTCTAATATATTTGCATTGTTCAGCTGACTTAATATCCTTGTTTGGAACAAAGTGGTCAGGAACAATTGATACCTTATTCTTGTCGAATACTTCATTAACATGAATATTCTTAAATACATTAACTGCAACTGGTGTAGTTATATCATTACCATGTACTAAATCTAGCTTACATGTAATTAATTGACCAGCTACTACTTCCTTTAATCCTGCATGAGCAGCAAGGATTTTTTGTGTCATTGTCATTCCCATGATTATTTATTCTCCTTATATAATATATACTCTATTGAATCAATTAAAGCCTTGAATGAAGCTTCAATTATATCCTTTGAAACACCAACTGTTGACCAGCTTCTCTTGCCATCAGTTGACTCAATGATAACTCTTGTCTTTGCAGCTGTTGCTGCTTCTTTACCGTCTAGGATACGTACCTTATAATCGGCAAGTGATACCTTGTTTAAAATTGGATAGAATTTTCCAATTGCTTTTCTTAATGCTCTATTTAATGCATCGACTGGACCATTACCATTTGCTCCAGTAACTTCTTCAGTATCCTCAACAATAACATTGATTATTGCAGATGCGCTAAATTCATCAGAATGTGAAGGACCTTCACCAATAGTTTTGAAATTCTTTACCTCGAAGAAAGGCTTAAAGTTTCCAAACGCCTTATGGACAATTAATTCGAATGAAGCATCAGCACCATCGAATTGATATCCTCCAAATTCTAAATTCTTTATTGTTTCAATAATTAATGAAATTCTTGGATCATCTTTCTTAACATCAGGATAAACCTTATTTATCTTAGCTAAGACAGTTGACTTTCCAGCAACCTCACTAATTAAGAACTTTCTTTCATTACCTACCAAATCAGGTGAAACATGCTCAAATGATTTTGAGCTCTTATATACGCCATCAATATGCATACCAGCCTTATGAGCGAATGCTGATGAACCTACATAAGGTAAATTAGCTTCTAGCTTGAAGTTAGAAATTTCAGCAATCTCTTTAGCAATTGGTGTTAATTTAACTAAATTGCCATCAGGTAAGCACTTGATATTCTTCTTTAATTCTAGGTTAGCAATGATTGCAGCTAAATTAGCATTACCACATCTTTCACCATAGCCAAGGAAAGTACCTTGAACATGCTTACAGCCTGCCATAACAGCTAATACACTACATGCAACAGCCATACCTGAATCATTGTGAGCGTGAATTCCAAGTGGAGCTTTGATTACTTTCTTTATCTCTTCAATTATTTCTGCCATTTCGTCTGGGAAGGTACCACCATTAGTATCACATAGCACTAATGCTTCTGCACCTGCAGCTTCTGCAGCCTTTAATGTTTCTAAAGCATATTCCTTATTATTTTTATATCCATCAAAGAAATGCTCAGCATCATAAAATACTTTTTTGCCTTTTGCCTTTAAGAATGAAATGGAATCACTAATCATATTTAAATTTTCTTCTTTAGTTGTTCCTATAATAGTTTCAACATGGAAATCCCAAGACTTACCAAATATACAAACATATTCAGTCTCAGCTTCTAGCAATGCTTTTAGATTGCAATCAGCTTCTGCTAAGATATTACATCTTCTTGTACTACCAAATGCGACTAGCTTCGAATGATTAAATTTGATTTTAGAAACTTGCTTGAAAAACTCTAAATCCTTTTTATTAGATCCAGGATTTCCTGCCTCTATAAAATCAACACCTAACTCATCTAAAGCCTTAGCTATTTTGATTTTATCTCCTACAAGAAAACTTATACCTTCTGCTTGGGCACCGTCTCTTAATGTCGAATCAAATATCTCTACATTCAAGGAAAACACCCCCCTAATATATGCGACAAAAGTGGAAAGTATAAATATACTCCCACTTAAGCCAAAAACTTATAATTTTTAAAATTAGTTATTGATTAACTTATCGTCTTCATTATTCCAGCTATATAGCTTTCTAATTTCAGCACCGATCTTCTCAGCTGGATGTTGAGCTGCCTTCTCACGTAAAGCTTTGAACTTAGCTTGACGAGTTGAAGATGACATTACTGTTAAGAAGTCATTAGCGAATGTACCATCTTGAATATCAGATAAAATCTTCTTCATTGCCTTCTTAGTATCCTCAGTAACAATCTTTGGACCAGTAATATAATCACCATATTCAGCTGTGTTAGAAATTGAATATCTCATACCAGCGAATCCTGATTGGTAAATTAAGTCAACGATTAACTTCATTTCATGTACACACTCGAAGTATGCATTTCTTGGGTCATAACCAGCTTCAACTAATGTTTCGAAACCAGCTTGCATTAATGCACATACACCACCACATAATACTGCTTGCTCACCGAATAAGTCAGTTTCAGTTTCAGTTGTGAATGTAGTCTCTAGTAAACCAGCTCTTGCTCCACCGATTCCTAGACCATAAGCCTTAGCTAACTCCCAAGCATGTCCTGTTGCATCTTGTTCAACAGCGATTAAGCATGGAGTACCCTTACCAGCTTGGTATTCACTTCTTACTGTATGACCTGGAGCCTTAGGTGCGATCATTGCAACATCGATATCCTTTGGTGGAACGATTTGGTTGAAATGAATAGCGAAACCATGTGCAAACATTAACATCATACCTGGCTTTAAGTTTGGCTTAATATCATTTTCATACATTTGAGCTTGCTTTTCATCGTTAATTAAAATCATAACGATATCAGCTTTCTTAACTGCCTCTGCAGTTTCATAAACTTCTAAGCCTTGCTTTTCAGCCTTAGCCCAAGACTTAGAACCCTTGTATAAACCAACAATTGAATGAACTCCAGAATCATGTAAGTTTAATGCATGAGCATGTCCTTGAGAACCATAACCAATTATTGCTACAGTCTTTCCTTTTAATACGTTTAAATCACAATCTTTTTGATAAAATATTCTTGCATCTGCCATTTTCAATAATCTCCTTTGTTTTTTAATATTAGTCTAATGCAGTATTTTTTAATTCGCTATTGCCTCTAGCGATTGCAGTAACACCTGTTCGGATAAACTCTTTAATGCCGAACTCATCAAGCATAGAAATTAAAGCGGTAATCTTACTCTTATCACCTGTAATTTCTAGTATCATAGAACTATTAGTAACATCAACTACATGAGCTCTGAAGATATTAACAATTTCCATAATTTGACTACGCTTTTCACTTTGACAATCAATTTTAATCAAAGCTAATTCTCTCATAACTGAATCATCATCATTTGCTTCAGATATTGCGACGACATCCATAAGTTTAGCAAGTTGATTCTTAATTTGGTTGAATTCATTAGTATCACAATCAACCACAATAGTCATTCTCGCTACTTTCTTATTTTCTGTTGTACCTGAAGATAAGCTTTCAATACTAAAGCCTCTTCTAGAAAATAATCCCGAAACTCTAGATAAGACGCCCATATGATTATTTACTAATACTGTTAATGTATGTTTAGCCACTATTAGCTCCTTTCTGCTAACTTATGTTAGCGTTAAAAATATATGCTCTAATTATATAAAAAAAGCCACATTATGTCAATGAAAAATAGTGGCTTTTTTGTACATAGTTTTTTAATTTTTTCTTAAAATAAAATAAAATTCAATGTTTTAATTGAAATACGAAATAATAATCGAGATTTTTGTATTTTTTTCTAATTTTTTAAACAATATTCATTTGTTTGAAAACGTTTTATTCAATTTCATATAAACATTAATCTGTTTTTAGAGTCAAAATACCATCTTTTACAATACTTATGACTTCATTAGAATAAGTAATAGCCTCTAAATTAAAATCTGATGTTCCAAATACTAAATCTATATGATATTTAGAATGATTAATTCTTGTAATATCTACTACACCTTCATCATACGCATTACCTAAGGCAAGATGACAACCCGAATTTTCATCCATAATTGTTGAATAAAATAAGAAAGGATTAAAATCTAGGACTATTGCTATTTCACCTGCATATGATAAATCAGAATCAAGTGCCAATATTTCATCTAAGCCTTCATTAGATATAACCTTACCATTTTTAAAAGATAATTTATAATTAGAAATTAATGTATTCGCATAAAATAATGGCTTTGATGAAACTAATATTCCATCAACCTGAAATTTATCAGGAGATATAAATATTTCAAGACATGGAATATTTGGTAAAAATTCAATACCATCAATATTCCACTTCTTTCCTAAAAACTTTGATTCTTCAGGTATTCCAACAAATAGGTCAGTGCCTAAATTAGTCGTAAAATGAAGTGCCTTAATATTCATATTAGAAAGAGTATCCCTTAAAGATTCTAATTCTGATGTTCTATAAGAATAATCAAATATTTGTTCCCATAACTGTTCTATACTAATTTGTAGCTTATGCGCCCAATAAACATTAGGTATAGGAAAAATTGTATGAGGATTCTTTAAAAAATAATTTCTAACAAATAACATCTTATAATTTTGTTTTAAATAATTTAAAGCATTATCAGTTCTAGCTATAGGCATAACAAAAGGAGATATGACTGTTAATCTTTTAAATTTCTTAGATATTAACATATGATACATACTCACCTTTTCATCTATATATGAATTATAATCATTGTTAATAATATTTTCTAAGTCACTACCATCTATAAAAGTAATGTATATATTACAATCATATTTTTTTAATCTTTCAATTAATAAATCAAGATATTCTCCAATATAGCTTGTTGTAACTATTTCAACATAATCATTTTGCTTAACATCTATACCAAGTTCTAAGATGTAATCAAAATAATTAGTTATCTTCTTTTTTAATTCCAAATCTTCTTCTAACATATGCTTCGATAGCATCTACTGCACTTTCAATACCTACTCTAGAGTTAATGCATAGATCATAATTAGATGCTTTACCCCATTCTCTATCAGTATAGAAATTATAATAGCTCTTTCTCTTCTTGTCAGCTTTCGCAATAATACTTTCAGCCTTGTCAGGGTTAACTCCATAATATTTAACAGCACGATCAATCTTATCCCCCATTGGTGCACATACAAATACAGATACTAAATTAGGATAATCCTTTAATACATAATCTGCACATCTACCAACGATAACACAAGATTCTTCTGCTGCAATCTTTTTAATAGTATCAAATTGAGCTAAGAAAACCTTTTGGCTTAATGTCATATCATAAGAATATAGACCAATACCATTACCTAAAAAGCCATCCTTTTTCTCATCAAAGCTTTTAAATACTGCCTCACTTAAACCAGAATCTTTAGCTGCTTTAACTAATAATTCACTATCATAAAAAGGAATATTAAGTCTTTCAGCTACTAATCTTCCGATAAATCTTCCTCCACTACCATATTCACGACCAATTGTAATAACAAATTTCATAAAAAACACCTTCCTTTAATTTGTCGTTTTAAAATTTCTCATTTGTTAATTCTAATAACATTGCGTATAAGTTCGCAATGATTTGGAATACCATCTTTTCTTCCTTAGTCCAAATTCTTTCATGTTTTGCATCAATTCTTAAATATCCATAATTCTTAGTCTTTGTTTGACATGGAATTAGAATAGATGCGTGAATTGATTGTTCCTCAAATATCTTTTTCAAATTATCACATCTTGGACTTAGTTTATTGATATACATAAAAATCATTGAATCTACTTCACTAGTTTTTAAATCTAAATATTCTTTTTCATCAACATATTTAGCTTTATTTAGTGTGCCATTTGAATATAATATTTCAAATTTATTATTATAATTTTTAGAAGCTAAGCTTACATCAAAATATTTTGAAACAAATGTAATTGCTTCAACTAGATTTTCATTTAATGATTTTGATTTATCAGTTAATGTTGTAAAAATATAATCTATTACTCCTTTAACATCAATCTTTTTAATTTCTCTATCCTTAAATATGTTTGAATGAAGGCTTTGATTATAAATTATAAAACAATTCTTTCCTTTTTGCTTACCGATATATAATGCTTTATCACATATTTCAAATAATTTATCTTTTGTCTTTGCGTCAATTGGAAACCTTGCAATACCTGATGTAATTGTAAATTTACCTGCAGGTAGTGCCTTATCAATATCGGATAAATTATTAGGCATTCTAATAATTTTATTTAACTGACTAGCAATTTCCCAAATCTTTTCATATTCGATTTCATTTTCAACTACAGCGAAGAATTCATCTCCACCATATCTTCCGACTACACCATTATTGTCATCAAAAATCATTTTCATTCTTTCAGAACAAGTGATTAATGCTTTATCGCCTGCGCTATGTCCTAGTGTGTCATTGATACTTTTGAAATCATCAATATCAATAAAAAAGACAGTGAATTTTGTATTGTTTTCAATAAGATAATCAATGTAATCAACCATTGTTTTTCTAGATAAAACAGATGTTAGCGTATCATAAGATATCTTATCATTATTTTCTTTGAAATATTTAATTACATTGATATCCATAAAAGCCCCCATACTAAATTAAAATACCCATTAAATGATCAATTTCATGCAAAATTATTTCAGCTTCAAAATCCATGAATGTTTTAATTCTTCTTCTATAAAATTCATCTAAATATTCAACCTTAATTTTTTTATATCTTACTGTCTTTCTCTTTCCTTCAAGAGAAAGGCATCCTTCTTCAATTTCATATTTACCATCAGATTTTATAATCTTAGGATTTAATAAGACTTCATATGTCTTTTTGTTGTTTTCAAATATAATTGCGTTTTTTAAATAACCAATCATATTTGCAGCCATTCCTACACAAAATCTCTTATTAAACAATAATGTATCCTTTAAATCAGCAATAATATAGTTATCTTCTTGTGTCATATCAAGAGACTTTTGTGATAAGAAATTTATATCTTTAACAATATTTTTAACCATTTAAATTATCCTTTATTTTTTCAATTAGCTTATTCTTTGATAATTTATATGCCTGATTAATAATTGAATATATTGTTTCACCTACGGCAGCGCCATGGCCCTTAATAACTAATTTATTAACACCAAGCATAACAGCTCCACCCTTAGTGTTATAATCAAATTTATTCATTATTTCTCCTACAGCCTTCATAATAACATCAATACAGTTATTCTTCTTGCCATATTCAATTAAACCACCTACGATTTGAAGTGCAGTCCCTTCAATAGTCTTTAGGGCAATATTTCCAGCAAATCCATCACATACAATAACATGGGCATCTGAAGATAAAATATTTTTACCTTCAACATTACCAATGAAATTATATCCTTCCATCTTGCTTAATTCAGTATATGCTTCTTTAACTAAATCATTACCCTTACCAGGCTCAGAACCATTAGAAAGTAGGGCAATCTTTGGATCTTCTACACCAGAAGCCTCCATGTATGCTTTTCCCATTTTCGCAAAATCTAATAATTCATCAATTCTTGTATCTACATTAGCGCCACAATCTACTATACAAAATTCATGCTTACCACCTAGTATTGGACTTAGGGCAGGTCTTACCTTACCTATTCTTCCTAAAATAAATACACTAGATACTAATACTGCACCTGTAGAGCCACAAGATACAAATGCTTTAATATCTTCTACATCTCTAGTCATATTTAAACCCTTAACTAAAGATGAATTTGGTTTTGTTTTAAATGCTTTAACTGGTTTGTCATAATTAGTTATTTGTTCAGTACAATCAACTATTTCTGCATTGCCATTTTTAAAGTCTTTTAAATATTTTTCTAAATCTGTTTTGGGACCACATAAATATAAATAGACATCACTATTTTCATTTGCAGCTTTAATTGCTCCCTCAATTAAAACCTCGGGCTTGTTGTCAGCACCCATTAAATCAACAACTATTTTTTCCATAAATAAGCCTCACTACTAATTATTTTATCATAAATGATAACTAAAAAAAAGAGTCTTAAATAGACTCTTCCTTCTCTCTTCTTAATTTCTTATTTTTATTGTGGATTACAAACACTCTTACAATAGATATAATTGATAAAATAATTGTTAAACCATTAAAGATCATTATTGGGTATAACTTAACAAAAAATCCATATGTACCCCATAATATTCCATTTAATATTAATGATAATTTAATAACAAATTCACATTGTAATTCATGCATATTAATCATAAATGCTAGAGTAACGCCTGTTGAATAAATAATAGTTGCGATAACTGGTAAATATCCATACCAGACATTGTCACTTAAATAATAATTGATTATTATTCCTACTACTACCGCAATTAATACACAAACAATAGTTATAATTAGCTTTAAAATCTTATTTTTAGAATCTACAAATAACATAACGAAATTTCTAATTAAAGCTACTACCTCTTGAACAACACCACTATAGGCTGTTGTCATTATTTCAGATATAATAGCTAAAACATGATTTGTAGATTGAAACAATAATATTTTCTTTTTTGACTTTAATATTGAAGATAATGTAAATAATGCGTTACCAATAAATGATAAAACATTTGCGATAATTAAGATCATATTCTCACCTTTGTCACTGACATTATATACTTTTAAAAAGAAGATTAAAAGGCTTTTATGTAAAAATATAATCATTGAATAAATGGAATATTTTTAATATAATAAAAATATGTTGAGGGAAAATATGGAAAATCAGTTTACTAGAACAGAGCTTATGCTAGGTAGTGATAACATGAATAAGCTTAAAAACTCTTCTGTCTTAATATTTGGAGTTGGTGGAGTTGGAGGCTTTGTATGTGAAGCATTAGCTAGAATGGGCATAGGAAGCCTTACAATCGTAGACAATGATACAATATCTATAACTAATATAAATAGACAAATAATTGCCCTACATTCAACTATAGGCAAATATAAAGTCGATGTTATGGAAGAAAGAATTAAAGATATTAATCCTTCTTGCAATGTCACTAAATATAAGTGCTTCTATTTACCTGAAAATAAAGATGATATTGATTTTTCTAATATTGATTATGTAGTTGACGCAGTTGATACTGTATCAGCTAAAATATTAATAATATCTAGGGCTAAAGAATTAAATATTCCTGTTATTTCCTCAATGGGTACTGGAAATAAATTAAATCCACAGGGATTTATTATTTCAGATATTAATCAAACATCTGTATGTCCATTAGCTAGAACATTAAGATATGAATTAAAGAAAAGAAATATTAAGGGTGTTAAAGTAGCATATTCTAAGGAAGAGCCTATTACGCCAAAAGAAAATATGATAAATGAAGCTAATAATAAGCCTATTCCTGCTTCTAATTCTTTCGTTCCATCAAGCTGTGGCTTATTAATCGCATCAGAGGTTATAAAGGATTTATTAAAGGAGAATTAATATGTATTCAATTAATGATTTAAATAAATATGAATATTTTACAAAATTGTTAAGTGATAACAAAATTGAATATGTTTTAGATCCTTTAACAGGCGTAATTGCCAGAAAATATATTTTAGATTTTGTAAAGACTTTAATAATAGATAAAACACCATTCACAATGGCTATTCTAGATTTAGATAATTTCAAGGAAATAAATGATAATTATGGTCATGCCACAGGAGATAGAGTACTTGAAAACATCGGTAAAGATTTAATAAATTACACTGGTGAAAATGGATTAGTTGGTAGATTTGGTGGAGATGAATTTATAATTATTATATTTGAGCATAACAATTATGATAAGATTCATGATTTCTATGCTGGAATGTATCACAATAATACAGTTTTAAGAAAATTATTTAAAACTGGAAACCATGAAATATTCATTACTGGTACTGTTGGTAGTGCTTCTTTCCCAGACGATGGAAAGACATATGATGAATTATTCGCAATGTCTGATAAAACATTATATAGAGGAAAAATAAAAGGTAGAAACTGTTATATCGTATATGTTTCTTCAAAACATAAGAATTTAGAGATAAACAAGATGGCTAATGATGATGAAGCTACTATATTCTTTAATATTCATTACATTTTTCATTCAAATTCAACATTTAAAGATAAAATGTCAGAAATTGATGAATATTTAAAAAAGAATTTAAGATTAGATTTCATTTTATATTTAGATGATAAAAATAATTTATATGACATTAATGAATTAAAATTAATATATAAAAATATTGATTTATCAAATTTAAAATTCAATAATGAATTATTAAAGACTGATACATTTGATGAAATAAGAAGGATAAATCAACCATTATTTGAGGCTACAAAGCCTTATAAAGCTTCTTCCTTATTAATTACTAAGCTAAGTAATAAAAACAAAAATTATGGTTATTTAATATTTGGTCTTGAAAGAGCATTTAAAATATGGACTAATGATGAAATTGCTACATTAATGTATCTAGCTAAAAATATAATACTAGATTTAATTTAAGCATATTAAAAGGGTTGTCGATTGACAACCCTTTATATTTTTTTATTGATGTTCTTGACCTTCAACACCCTTTGATAATTCTTTTTGTTCATCAACAAAGCTTTCAGCTTCAGCCTTCATTTTCTTAGTTACCTTATAATCAGTAGGCTTAGCTTGGTTAATAACAACTTGATTGAATGATAAGTCGATACCAGCCTCTGTGAATACTTTTCTGTATTCTCTTAATAAGTCTCTTTGAACTTGATATCTATCCTCTTCTTTACATTTTGCGACAACCATTACAGCAACGTTAGAGTCACCATATCCTGAAACACCTTTATAGAATGGTCCTTCAACGATTGCAGGAATCTTTTCTTTGAAGTTATCAAAATTATCTTTTAATAATCCTTCTACTACCTCGATAGGTACATCATATGGGAATTCACAGTCTACAACTGCTAAAGATAATTCTCTTGACATGTTAATTACATTAGAAATATCTGAGTTGTTAATAATTTTAACATTACCAGCATAATCTAATATCTTAGTGGCACGAATACCGATTTCTACTACTGTACCTCTGAAATCTCCAACAACAATAATTTCACCAACATTGTATTCATCTTCAAAAATAATGAACATACCAGCTACAACGTCTGCGATTAAGCTTTGGCATCCTAAACCTATAACTAGAGTTAAAATACCGATTGATGCGAAAATAGCCATTGCATTAACGCCTAATGCTTGTAGTGTGAAAATGATAATTGCGATTGCACAACCATATTTTACTAAACCGTCAATTAATGTTACTACTGTTTTAGCACGATTAGATTTCTTCATAATTGATTTGAAGATTAATCTAACTAATGTACATGCTGCAAGAATAACTGCAATATAGAATACATATTTTAATAATGATGGAAGATGAGTTTGGAATTCTTTAAATGCATTATTAGTATCCCAAATATTTTCCTTAATCCATGATCCAAATGTTGATGCTGGAGCTGCAGCTTCAATAATCATGAATACAATGAATGTTGTAATAACAACACCAATTATTATTAATTCAGCAATTGTAAACTTCTTATTTTTCTTTTTCTCTTTCATTTTATCTCTCCTTAATTATTGTCCTTGAATTTCTGGATAGTATACTTGCCATACTATATCTTGGCCATTAATAGTTTTTATAATTACAACTTTAACCTTTTCTATATTATCTACTACAGTTTCACTTTGATAATAGAAACTATTATCCGTAGGTGTCACTTCAGCAACTGGTTCAGTAGGTTCATCTTCACCAGCAATGTATTCATATATCTTAGCCGAATAAGAATAATTACCATTTACGTAATTTTCTGTATCATCTAATATTCTACCAGTGTATTCATAACCAGATATTGTAGCACCTGGTGATAATGGTTCAACTATACCAGTTGAAACTGTTAATGGTATATTTGTATCAGCATATAAATCTACAACTTTGTATTCTTTTTCAAATGCTAAATCTTCATACACCAATGTAACTCTACCATTATTAATTTCCTTAATAGGAATAAACTTAACTTTAATCTTTTCAGAACTTGGTGAAAGATTTGAAATATATATAGATCCATATGAAGCTATACCAGTAAATAATGAATTACCATTTTCATCTGTAACAATAACTTTCATTGAATCTCTATTATCAGCAAAGTCTGCATTATCATAGCTTGCAGAAATTATAATACCATCATCATATGCGTTAACTGAAATATATACAAATTCATCATCAAATGAACTTGCAGTATATTCAAATGGACGATATTCAACAATGCCTTGATCTAATTGTTCGTAATTCTTAACAATTGAAGTTCCAATTTTTCCAACGATATTTGGATATACCTTAGCTTCAAATGTTGGTAAATTACTTGTGTCAGGCTCTTCCATATCGTCTGGTATCAATAACATAACTGACATATAACCATTATCATAAACAACACATTGCATTTGATAATCAGCATTTTCTATTAAATATGTATAACCTGTTCTACTTGCTTGTTCTGGATAAGGCTGTGTGTCATTGCCTTCAGCTTTAAATGGTATATTATAAGTTTTACCATCATAATTAATCTTTAGTGTATCAGTATCTATTGCTGTACGGTCAAATGTAAGTGATATAACCTTTCCGCCCGAATTTTCATCAACATAAATTGATGATTGAGATAAATCTAGGACATTATCAGAACTATATTCTCTACATTTTACATCTTCAAAATAATATTTAACATTATTAATTTCTTGAAGAATTTGAAGAGTAAATGTATAATCTCTATCTTCTACATTTTCTAATGCATAATATTTACCATTAAAATAATCTGTATAATGCATTATGTTAGTTCCAGGATTTTGATATTCCATATTTTTTCCTATATTATACACATAAGCAATTCTTTGATAATGAGTTGAAGCATCATCAGAGAAATTTGTATAGAAATAATAATTTACTGTACCATCATCATTTGTTGTTTTAACATACGATATATGAGTAGCATAATCCTCAAATTTATTAGGCTGTGCATCCAAAGAATATTCATATAGACTACTACCTCTATCCGCAACTAATTCAGCGAAACCAGCAAATAAATATCCGTCATATTCTTGACCGGTCTCATCAAAGCCTTCTGCAGTAATCTTATATTTATAATATTTTACTGTGTCTCCATCTACTATATCTTCAATAGTAGGTATCTTATAATACATACCTAAACAATGTTCACTATTTGATGAATCATCTGCCATCGCAACATATTTTAAAACAGTTTCATATTCGTCAGTATCAGGATTATATTCTCTTGTTTCTTTATATAATTCAAGACCTAAGTTGATATCACAAAGCTTTTCTTCACCATTAATATCAATATAAGTATCTAATTGAATTGAACCATATAATTGGCTTAATTCAAATGTAGCAAATGAAGATGAAACAATCTTAGCATTTAAAGCTAAATCATTTACAGGAACATGTATTTCTGTTCTTGTTCCTGATTTATATTTACCTTCAATTATTAAATAACACTCAGAAAGATAATTATTATCAATTCTATCAAGCTTCATTATTCCATCAGCATCAGGTGCTGAACTTGAAGAAACGCCATTACCACTTAACCAAACATAGTCAACAAAAACATCATCAGCGCCTGTCTCATATTTTAACATTACTTTTCCGTCGTCATCGACATCATAAACTTCAAGCTTTCCTTCATAATTTGGCTTATCAAATTGATAATAGCTAATTACTTTATCTTCTAAGAATACCTCGAATGTAACCTTCGATATTTCTTTTCCTTCTCCAGCTCCCATTCCACCTTCACGCTCAATAGAATACTCAAATGTATCTGAATATGAAGTAGGCTCAGAACCATCAGAATAATAATTAGTTATTTTATATGTTAATTCTGGAAGATCAGCACCGATAAAATTAATCTTTCCGCCAGATCCACTATCGCCTTGAAGTGGGCTGTTTTCAACATGTGATGCTTCAAAATAATAGCTTGTAGCATCTTCATTAAATCTAAATTCTGTATTGAATAGCTTAGGTTCCATTACATAAGTTATTGTCTTAGATGAAACCTCATAATCACCCATTATTTCAGTTAATACAACATCAACATATGTATATTTAGAATCTAGGGTGAACTGTAAGTTTTCACTTGTTGTTGTTTCAGATTTAACTAGCTCACCATAATTATATAAATCAATTCTATATTTTTCAGTTGGATTATCTGAATTATCAAATTCAGTATTAATATCTAAATTATATGTTAATTCATTTGCGTTAAATGAAGATGTAATAGAATCTTCATTAAATACATATGGAGATAAGAATTGTTTAGAAATGAAATCTTGTGGATGTACAACTGTATATCCATATTCTCCTATTAATGTATCTTCTTCGCCATAATATGTGGTATATGCCTTGGCACTAATCTTTGTGCCATTAGCCATATTTGTTAATACACCCTTAAAGAATCCATCTTCAGGTAAATCATGATCATCAACTACTAATGTGTCATTTACATATACCTGTAAATATGTATCAGAGCCTGTATCATAATAATCAGAAATGTATGATTTATATTCAATATCATATAAACCATCTTTATAATTAATCTTTGGTGTAAATGTAAACGCAGCTTGTGGCTTCTTTAATTTAGATGTATAAACATTAACATTATTATAGAATACATCACCAATCATTGAAGTACCTACAACTGATACAGTATATCTTCTAAATGGAATAAGACCTGTAACAATTTGAGTTTGCATACCTTCTTCTTCAATTGGGAAATCCATAACAAATGTATCATTATGAACTCTTATCTTATATTGAGTTTTATTATTTTCAGTATCATTAGAATAATCTAGGTCTCTAACGTCAATTTCATAAACTAAATAATCCGCACCAGTAACAATATGTTCAGATACAATTTTTGGTGCGTTATTCATAATAGTTGCTGCAACACCTATAACAGCTACCGCAGCACACGCAGTTACAACTGTAACACCACCAGTTAATACTGGAGATGATGAAACAACTGATGTTTCTGCAGCTTCTGCAGTTTCAAGACCACTATTAATTGTAGTATTATCATTATTTATTGTATTATTAATTCTATTGTTGTTATCAGATTGACCTTGACCAGTTCTCTTACCAGCATCAGCCTTTGGATCATTTTCATTAAATCTATCGCTTTCTCTTGTATCGCTTAGATTCTCTGCAGAACTATCAATAGAATTAATATCTGGCTCAGGATCAAGACCCTTACTTCTTTCAGGAATTTGAATAGTCTCTGGAGGTAATTGAGCCATTTCTCTTAGATTCCTATTTGGAAGTGCGTCTATCTTTTTCCATTCATCAATTGGACTATTTAATTCTCTTGAATAATCTTTGTATT
Organism: Acholeplasmatales bacterium; assembly: GCA_017441525.1. Lineage (GTDB taxonomy): Bacteria > Bacillota_I > Bacilli_A > Acholeplasmatales > Anaeroplasmataceae > Anaeroplasma. The sequence continues at coordinate 43,429 of JAFRXJ010000057.1, forward strand.
CATTAAATGGCATTAATATTCCTCCTCTCCCTAAAAGTTAAAATAAATGCATTATATTTAAAAAAACACAATTTGAAAGAATTATAACACATTTTTAAATTTTTAGCAAATTAGTCTTCTTTTTCTGTGAAAATATATTCTTTTAAGAAGTCATCAACTGTTTTATATACCTTTTTAAGGTTATTTCTTAAAATCAATTGTTTCTTTTCTTCGTTATACATTTTTACTAATTCTTCTTTTCCCATTAGAACAAATATATTTCTTTTCTTATCAATATATTCTTTTAATATTTCATTATATTTTTCTTTTCTTTCAATTAATCTATCATCATCAAAAGCATCTGAATTAAGACAAATATATAAACCAAATATAGAATTTACAACAAAGCTAAATCTATAATAGCTCTTATGCTTATTTAAAAATTCAGATATATATTTAGGACAAGATATAAAATCATCAAACACTTCTACCATATATGGAAATTCTGATTTCTTTCTTGTTAAAGAAGCTTCATTAGCCTTCCATAAATATGATACACAATCAAGATATGTTATTAATCTTAAATCAATTGAGCCTATAACACATGTCGTAAAATATACATCTTCTACATGTCTTACATAAGGAGAAAATCTTATTTCTTTTTCTTCTAAAAAAGATCTTTTATATACTTTTCCATGCATCCAAGGGAAAGTATCTCTTCCTTCTCTAATTTCAAGACATTTTTTTCCATTTATATATCTTTCTGCCGCAATATTAGTAACTAAATAATTAGGTTTTTTTTGTTTTAAAAAAGGAATAATGTATGATAAAACCTTATTATTATATAATTTATCATCAGCATCACAAAACATAATATATAGATTATCAGTTGAATCTACGCCCTTTTGACGAGCTAGACCTGGGCCTGTGTTTTTGTCATTTTTGATATAACATATATTTAATTTTTCATAATTATTTAAAAAATCATCAGATAATATTACATTTGAACAGTCATTAACTATACATACATTTATTTCTTTAAAATCAATGTTTTCTTGGTTACTAATAGAATCTAATAATACTTTAATTTGTTCTTCTGTTTCATTATACTGAGGAATAATAATGTCTAATATCATAATAACCTCTTATTCTATAAAGTCTTTTATTTCATTAAATAAATCAATGTTTAATTCGCTTGTCTTATTTTTATCAATTGAATCAATATATGATTTAATATCTCCTTTATTTTTCTTTAATTCTTTTATTTTAGATTGTATTTCTTCTATATAAAGGTTAGCTTCCTTTGTTCTCCAAGGACCGCTATGAGATATACCTTCTAATAATATCTTTTTAGTTTTATCATTTTCATTCATTTTAGCATATAATGCTTCTTTATTATATGGGATACTTTTATCATTTTCTCCATGAATAATTAATGATTTACAATTTGATTTTTTTAATGCTTTAGAAGCACTTAATGTATTATTCTTACCATATTTAATAGATGTTGTTATATAGAAGGTAGGTATTGTTGTATAAATAAAGCCACCTACCGCATTAACACTATATCTAACCATCGTATCATATGGATTATCAAATGCTGAAAAGGTAATAACATAATCAGCATCTACACCAAGAGATAATGATGCACCAACGCCATACGCACCCCATGAATGACCTACTAATATTAGATTATCTTCTAACATATTTTCATTCTTTAAAAAGTCATAACAAGCTTTAACATCATAAGCACTTTGATGGAGTCCTTTCATAGATTTACCTTCGCTATTGCCTGAAGCTGTTAAATCTATTGAAAAAAGTGAATATCCATTTTCTACAAAATAATTTTGGTATTCAATATCATCATTAAATGCTTGACTAGTCATACCATGAACAGATATTACTAGTCCTTTACTATCTTCTATTTTATGATAATATCCTTTTAATCTATTTTTACCTGAATAAAAATCATATACTTCATAATTCTTTAAAGAATCATATTCTTCTATTCTTTTATAGATGTTATTTTCATCTAATAATAAATCAGAATAATTAGATCCTCTATGATCAAATATATTAGATATTACAATGCTTGCGGCAACGATTCCGCCAACAAAATAATTAATTATTAAAATTAATGATACAATTATGCATATTTTAATAATTTTTTTCTTTTTCATAAAAACCTCTTTAAATAATCCATACATCTAGTATATCATCAAAATTAATTTTAGTTTTAACAATTGTTATAATTCTTTTTGTAATATCAATTTTTGATATCATTCCTTCAATATTTTGATAACCATCTTCTAAATAATATGTTATCTTAACTATCATTCTTTTTTCTAATTTATTAAATATATCTGATAAATGATTTAATTCATCTTCTGATAATTCTCTTTTAGGCTCTTTTATCTTATCAACATTTAATATAAGGTCATAATAGCCTCTAAGTCCATTAAATGGTAGGAATATCTTCGCTCTATCAGACATCTTCATTTTAGTTCGTTTTTCCATCTTCATAGTCCTCTGGATTAGAACCTCCAGCATTATGCCCTCCTACCAATTTATTTCTTTTTATTGTCGTAGCCTTTGACTCTAAATCCATTCCTTTTATTATGGAATTCTTTCCATATTTTCTTTTTATTTCAATAATAGATTTTTGAAGCTTCTTTTCCTTTTTTAATTTATTTTCATCTGTAAATAAATCTATTGTTTCATATTTTTCATCTACAACATTACCATAAGAAATACCTATTCTTCTAATTAAATAATTCTTATCAGTAGTCTCTTCAAATAATTTAACAAAATAATTTATTAATTCTTTTCTACTTTGAGTAAATTCATGCAATCTTCTATTACCTCCAGTAGGGCTTCTTAAATCATCAGTATATCCAATATATAAAGATATTGATGATGCCACAACATGTTTTTCAACTAATTCAAGGCTAGATAAATCAACCATTTCTTTTAATACTAATAATGCTGATTCATAATCATAATTTTCAAATAATATTTGTTGAGAAGTTATTGAATTAGATCTAGATTTATAGCCTTTAATATCTTTTATTGTTAAAGGCTCAATACCATATGCATGATCTATTAATATTTCAGCATTGATACCAAATTCTTTATATAATAAATCCTCATCTATCTTTGTAACACCATATAAATCAGATGCACCATATTTAGCTAACCTATTTGCTGTACCATAAGATATTGACCAAATATCAGTAATAGGCTTATGATGCCATATTTCTTTTTTAAATATTTCAGCATCTAAATATCCTATATGGTCATCTACATGTTTAGCTGTAATATCTAATGCTATTTTAGCTAAGAATAGGTTAGTACCAATTCCAGCTGTTGCACATATACCTGTAGTCTTAAAAACATCATCTATAATTAATTTAGCTAAATCTTTTATTTTCATTTTATAAATTTCAGAATAAGATGTAATATCTATAAAGCATTCATCTATTGAATATACATAAATATCTTCTTCTGCGATATATTTTCTATAGATAGAATATATTAATGCTGAAACCTCCATATATCTTTTCATTCTAGGAATAGCACAAATATAATCTATATTTTTAGGAATATCGAATAATCTACATCTATTCTTAACACCCAATTCCTTTAGGGCAGGTGACACAGCAAGGCATAGTGCTCCCCTTCCTCTTGAAGGGTCTGCCACAACAAGTCTTGTCGTTAAAGAATTTAGGCCTCTATCAGCACATTCACATGATGCATAAAAGCTTTTTAAGTCTATACAAAGATATATTTTATTCATTTATGCATCACCACCCACAAAATATTTTAGCATAAAAATATATAATTATTTTTATGAAAAAAATGAAAAAGAAAAAGGCATTTTGAAAATGCCCTTTTCAAATCTTATTTTATTGTATTATATATTGCGGCTGTATAAATATACATTGAATCATAATTTGAATTAGCACCGACATGTTGAGATTCAACTAGTAAACTAGTTAATTCTTCTAGATTATATAGTGCTGGTTCAAATGGCTTAGTATTTGTAGCATTATGCCAACTAAAGTTCGCTGTTGTTATAGGATAATCACCTGATGTTGTAATTTGATTTGGATTATCAATGGTATTAATTATTCTTATATAGTTGCTACTATCTTTATCATTGTACCAAATACAATTAACTAAATTGAATCCTGAAGCCATTTGATCAGTTGTAATATCATCATACTCGTCATTATTATTCTTAACTAATGAATCAATACCAATAAAGATACAATTTTCCGCATAAATTGAAGCGCCATATCCTCCAAGAATACCTTGAGATACTGCACCTGATTTATATTTTTTGTTATATGTTGAGATATTTTTAATTCCAGCAGAAATTAATATATTTCTATATTTATAATATCTTGAGTTATCAATAACTGTATTGTACATATAGGCAATGCCACCTCTAACATTTGGAAGTCTATCTTCAATATCGACAATAATATTATTGGCTAATGAAACCTTTAAATATTGATTATAGTGGTATGTTGCAGCTTTCTTACTTTCACTTGAATCACCCCATAAGAATGCTTTTTTGTGCGGTATAGCAATACCATATAATATCTCTTCAAAAGACAATTTTAAATTATATCTTAAAGTCTTATAATATAAGCATTTACATTCATATGTATTATCAGCGACCCAAAGTTGATAATCAGCTTCTATTTCTTCCATCATCTTATATAAATATCCATCAGGATCATCAGAACCCGATCTAAAATAACAATTTGAAATATGAATGCCACCAAAATCATCTTCAGTATATTCACTTGGTTTTCCATAAGGAGCAGATGATGCTGTACCATATGAATAGAAATATGGATTAGATATATCAATTATTCCATCATATGCTTTACCGAATGTACAATGATCAATCCAAATATATCCACAGAATTTAATATCGAAATATTTCCAACCGAAGACATCCATGTCACCAACTGTAAAAGATGGTGATGAACTTGCACTATCTTCCCATTGCCATATTTCATCCATTTCTAGGTTTCTAAATACTACTCTATCACAAGATGTTACCTTAAATCCACCATGAGTCAATTTAGCACCATTCTTTGAATATACTAATAAATCATTGGTTTTTGAAATAGTAATTGAAGAAATACCATATTCAGAAAGCATTGATGATACATAGAATTCTGCACTACCATTAGCAATTTGTGTATCGTACTTAGATGAATAGCTTGAAACAATAGATGAAGCTTTCGCAGTAGCTGATAATTTATAATATCCTAAATCTATATCACTCATTATTTCAATAACATGAACTGATTGTGTATTATTCAATGTTTGAGTAATAGTTGTTTCAACATAACGATTAACATAGTCTTCTAATGTCATTCTAAATGGATTTTCATTTTTCCATGTCGAATTATTATTATTTCTATTTGTATTTAATTCATTTAGATCTTGAACTAATTGCTCTTCAGTATAATTTCCAGTAATAGCTGTTAATGTTGTTTTATTATCAGCTATTAATTGTTCTCTTGCAGAAAGTAGTGTTGCAAGGGCAGATTCTTCTTCAGCTGTTAACGTAGTTGAAGTATGTAAAACATAATTAGATGTATAATCAAGTCTAGCATTTTCTAATGCTTTAATTAATTGATCAGCATTATATACCTTTACATAAGCTGATGTATTTTCATATTGACTAAAATCACCAATCTTACCTGTTACATAACCTGATTGATAGAAATTGGCTTGTTGAGCATCATTACCTGTAGCATAATAAGAATAATTTGTTAAATCAGATACTTCATCAGTTAAATTATAAACTGAATTCAGATCCAATTCTTCCCACTCGCCGAAAATATCCTCGTCAGCAAGAGCTTCCATTTCTTCAGGGTAAATATCATCTGGATCATAAGATGATGAAAAATGGAAATCTATAAATTTATATCCTCTTCTATATGGTGTTTTTAATTGTTCACGTACATAACCACCTTTTATAATAGTTTGTACTTCTATTAATAAATTATCGCTTGCTCCATATTCTCCTTCGTATATATAAATATGTACTATTTCTTCAGCGATATCCCAACCAGCATAAATTATTGTATTATCTGTTATTGGTGTAGTGAAATCAAATTTTACTTTAGCTTCAGAATCTTTATACCAATCAACAAATTCATATAAATAGTTATTATCTTCTTTTGTAGGTTCTCCTGTTGGTTTTGTAGCTAAATTACCCGAAAGAATTGTTTGTGATGCAAAAGTACCTGTACCACCATTTAAATCAAATGTTACAGTATATTTTGCAGTCTTTGTCCAACCAGCATAAACTTTTGTTGCTTTTGTAATAGGTGTAGAGAAATCAAATTCTTCTGTACAATCAGCAGTTGTGTACCACTTATTTTCAAAAGTATAAACAAAGTCTTCGTCTTCTGTTTTTGTTAATGTTACTGTTGGCTTTGTTGCTGTTTGATCTTTTGCGATTCTTTGTGAATCTACAGTTTCATTTCCACCATTAACATCG
>JAFRXJ010000058.1 GCA_017441525.1 Acholeplasmatales bacterium
CGATGTTAATGGTGGAAATGAAACTGTAGATTCACAAAGAATCGCAAAAGATCAAACAGCAACAAAGCCAACAGTAACATTAACAAAAACAGAAGACGAAGACTTTGTTTATACTTTTGAAAATAAGTGGTACACAACTGCAGATTGTACAGAAGAATTTGATTTCTCTACACCTATTACAAAAGCAACAAAAGTTTATGCTGGTTGGACAAAGACTGCAAAATATACTGTAACATTTGATATTGATGGCGTTACAGATACAATTGATTCACAAAGAATCGTATCAGGTCAAAATGCAACAGAACCTGAAACTGTTCCTACAAAAGAAGCAGATGCACAATACACATACACATTTGCTTATTGGTATGCAGAAGGAACAACTACTGCATTTGATTTTGCAAACACACCAATCACAGGTGATACTACTTTATATGCAAAATGGAATACAGAGTTAAATAAATATACAGTAACATTTGATACAAATGGTGGTTCTGAGGTTGCTGCAATTGAAAATGTTGAATATGGTTCAAAGGTAACAGCACCTACATTAGATCCAGGAAAAGAAACAGATGCACAATTTACATATTCATTTGCAGGTTGGTATAAAGATGCAGATTGTACAGAAGAATTTGATTTTGCTAATGATACAATCACAGGAGCAACAACAATCTATGCAAAGTGGGATAAAGTTGTAAATAAATATACAGTAACATTTGTTCCAGGCGATTTGGCTATGGATATTGATCCGCTTGAAGATACTGAATACGGAACAAAGCTTGACGCTAATGAATATATTCCAGAATCATTTGAAGAATATGACGGAAAAGTAACTGTTTTTGGTGGTTGGTACACTGATGCAGCTTATAAGAAGGAATTTAATTTTGATAATCCTATCGTTGAAGATACAACATTATATGCAAAATGGATATTCGTTGATGAAACTTATAAAACACAAGGATATTCTTTCATTGCTTCAATTACAGATTTAAATGCATTCCGTGAGTCATCAGGTGAAGCAGGTAAATACATGCTTGTTGATGATATCGATTTAGAAGGTGTAACATTAAAGAGTACTAATAATATATTTACAGGTACATTTGATGGTAATGGACATGTTATTAGAAATGCATCATATATCGAAAATGCTGCTAATAAAACTGGTATTTTAGTAAGAGAACTTAACGGTACTGGTGTTATTAAGAACGTTAAATTTGTTAACTGTACAGCACAAGTTAATAATGAGACAGTTGGTTTGGTTTCTGGTATGGTTAATGCCGCTAATAGTGATGTTCAATTCATAGGACTTGAATTTAATGCTTGTTCAGTATCAGCAAACAATTATGCCGGTATGTTAACTGGTAGAATTAATTCAAATGGTACAACATTGACTGCTGATCAAATTACAACTAAAAATGGTTGTAGATCAAGTCTTCAATCTTATGGTGGATTTATTATTGGTGATATCGCTGGTGGAGCAGATGCAGATCATCGAAATGTTGTAACATTTACTAATATGGATATTTCTGGCGAAATAAAAGGTGGTAACTTAAACGGAAGCTTCATCTTTGGACGTATTAGAAGTAATACAAATTGTACATTAGAAAATTCTGTAATTAGAAGTGTTAAATTATCAAATGGTGATATGGGTATCTTAGCTGGTGGTGGAACAACTAATGGTAAGAATTGTACAGTTAGTTACAAAAATGTTGCAATATTATCATCAGCTGGCAATGCACAATATTTAGAATCACTTGGAGATTTATTAAGTGAACAATATGTTGAATATGATTTCCAAAACATTTATCTTCCAACTGACACAAATATAACAATTGGTGCACATATAACAAAGAAAGATTCAGCTGGTAATGTAACATTAGATCAAGATGCACCTATTCAAGCTCCATTACACAATGATATCAAGAATATCAGTGTAGCTGTTACTCCAGCATGGTTAGAAGAAACACTTGGTCTTGATTTTGATACTATTTGGACAGTTGAGTCAGAAGATAATACTAAGTATCGTTTAAGTAATTCTTCTACAAATGTAAAGAGTGCTGATGCTACATTAGTATCAATAAGTGCAACAACTGCAAATGCTCAAACAAGATTTACAGAAGGTTCAGAATTCACTTCAGAAGGTTTAGTAATTGCTGCAACATATTCAGACGATGTTCAATTAATTTTAGATCCATCTGAATATACAGTAATTTCTACAGAATTCAATAATGAAGTTGCTGGAACTTATACAATTACAGTTAAAGCAAACGAAAAGAATGCAGATGGCGAAGACGTTACTACAACTTATGATGTTATTCTTGCAGAACAAACTGGATTCAAGGTTGATACTCAATTTGCTAAACTAGTATACACTGAAGGTGAAGACCTTGACTTATCTAACTTATTAGTTTACTCATTATGGACTGATGATGTTGAAACAAAAGAAGTTAATTCAAAAGATAAATTTGATAAATATACAGTAGATTCTACTGCATTTAATAAGAATGCTGCTGGAAGCTATGCAATTTTAATTGCAATGCCAGGATTCGAAGCACAAACTATTACAGTTAGTGTAATCGATACTAAACCAGTTGCAGTTGATAATAATATTTACATTAATGTTGATGCTTCAGCTGTATTAGAATACGAAGGTGAAAAAGTTGATGGTGTTGAAACATTTACAACTGTTACAAACGCAATCAATTACTTAGCATCAGCTAAATTAGGCGATGTTAATAAAGTTATTTATGTTGCTGATGGATTCTATCATGAAAAGATTACAGTTCCTGCATCATTAAAGAATTTAAAGATTATTGGTGAATCAGTTGAAGGAACAATTATCGATTATGATGCAGTTGAAGGAACAATTGATCCAATCGGTGGTTCAGTATATAAGATGGATTGTGCTACATTACATGTTAATGCTGAAGGCTTTGGATTAGAAAATATTACAGTTCAAAACTCTTTCAATTACATTGAAGATTCTTCAAAATATGGAGATCCTCAAGGCTTTGCATTAACAATTAATGCAGATGGTGCAGTAATTAATAATGTTCATCTATATGGTAACCAAGATACATTATATTTCAAGAATGGACGTGTATATCTTGTTGATTCACTTATTGAAGGTAACGTTGACTTTATCTTTGGTGAGGCTAAAGGTTTAGCATTCTTTGAAAACTGTTTAATTAACGCAGTATATAGAGGAGATACTAATAATACAGGTTACGTTACAGCCATGAAGGGTGATTCAGGTGAAGGTAAGGTTGATTATGGTTACATCTTTAATGAATGTGCATTCACTGCAGATGGTGATTATACAGCTGATACACTTCCTACAGAAGGACCTGCTGCTGAGTGGTATGCTTTAACTCATAATTTTGGTAGCAAATATGATGTTAACGATGGCTCAATGTCTTTAGGTAGACCTTGGGGTTCAGGAGCTACAGTTTCTATGATTAACTGTGATTTCACAGCTGCATATTCTAAAGTAGCATTTGATGATAAGGCTAAGTCTCGTTGGTTCTCAATGAGTGGTAACTCACCTGTTAATGCTGATTATTCTGAATATGGTTCAACTGGTGATGGTTCAATTACTGAAGCAGTTAATGGTGGTAGAATTTTAACAGAAACTGAAGCTGCAAATTATACAGCTGCAAACTTATTTGCTACAACAAATGGTGGCGTAAAGTGGGATACAGAATTTGATTATGCTGGTGCTTTAGCTAAATTAGAAGCAATGCTTAATAAGGTTGATCCAACAGCAATCGTTGTATTAGAAGGCGCTGACGTTATTGGTGATTCATATTCAGTACCATTTGATGATTCTGCAGCATTAACAATTATTCCAAAAGAGTGGAATGCTAATACTAAGGAATATGAAGTAACATTTGGTGATGATTCAATTGCTAAATTCGAAGATGGTAAAGTATATGGTTTAGCATTAGGATCAACAACTATGACAATTACTATCGGTAATGTTTCTAGAACAATTGATTTAGCAGTAGAAACTGCTCAAACATACACAGTATCATTTGTTGTACCTACTGGTGTTACAGCTCCAGAAGCACAAACTGTATCTAGAAATAAAAAGGCAACATTACCAACTGCACCTACATTAACTGGTTCAGTATTTAAAGGTTGGTATAAAGATGCAGATTATGAAGAAGAATTTGATTTCTCAACTGAAAAAATAACTGCTGACACAACATTATATGGTAAATTCGTTGCATGGGCTGATATGTATAAAGAAAACATCGTCATTTACTTCGATGGCACAGAAGGCGATGGTGTTGATATATTCACATACGACAATACATCTTCTGCAGCAGGTACATATTATGGTTTGACAACAGATGGTAAATTTGCTTATAGATCAGCAAATGGAGATACTCAATTTAATGGAAAAGATGCTCCTGTAACAGTAAGTTTTGCAGTTGAAAAATATGCTACAATTACATTACATCAAAAAGAAGCATTTAATATGGAATGTTACTTCAATGGTGTTTTAGTAACTCCAACTGTAATACAACCTACTTCAGGTAAAGTTGTTACATATGTTTATACAACAGATGTGGCAGGAACATTTAGCTTCAAAAATACCTCAGGTGGTAATAAATACTTAACATCATATTTATCTGTTACATATCCAGAATATATTAAAGAGAATACAAGCGTTGATTTTGGTGATAAATCAAATCTAGCTGAGACATTTATTGATACAACAAACTTAGCTGTAAGACATAATGGAGATAATGACCAATTAACAGGTTCAATGGTATTCTATGTTAATCCAGGTGCTACAATTTCTATTTCTTCTTACTCAGGATATACAAATTATACAATTATGGTTGATGGTGTAACTTCTGATCCTCAAACAGGAACATCATATTCAGTAACATCTAAAAATGGTGGAAAAGTAGTAATTACATCAACAAATAATAACAACTATTTCTATTCTATGGATATTACATATCCTGCAGTATTAGAAGAAAGTACTACAATAACATTTGGTACTGGTGGTAATTATAAAGATGGAATTGATGGTGTTATAATTAGTGGTTCCCCTAGAGAACATGATTCAACATCTTGTCAATTTAGTAATCAAACAATAAAAATTAACTTAAAGGCTGCTGCTACTATTACATTTGTTGGTAACTGGGCTATGGATTTCTCAATTGGTGATACTGTAGTTCAAACAGCAGAGGCTGGTGGTACAGCTGAGCTTAATGGCTATGTATATAATGCAGAAGCAGGAGAATTGACAATTACAATTGGCGATACATCAAAGTGTTATATTAAGTCAATTAAGATTGAATACTAATTTTAACAAACAAAGGATGAGTCTTCGGACTCTCCTTTTTTGTTTTTTTGAAATAGCTTTTTCATTATTTCCCATTATTTGAAATATTTCTAAACTTGATTAAATATTTATATTTAAGTATAATAACTAACAGGTGATTATATATGGAAAAGAAGGTTTATAATTTTATAAAAGATAATAATATAAGCATTTCAAAGCCTATTGTTGTTGCTGTAAGTGGTGGGGCAGATTCTGTCGCTTTAATTAATATATTGCATGACCTAAACTATGATGTAGTAATGGCTCATGTTAATCACCATATGAGAGTTGAGTCTGAAGAAGAAGAAAAAGAAATGAAATCTTTTGCTAAAAGATTAAATATTCCAATAGAAATATTAGAATATCATTTTGATGGTAAAGATAATTTCCATAATGCTTCTCATAATGCTAGATATAATTTTTTTAAGGATGTTTGTAAGAAATATAATACAAATATAATTGCTACTGCACATCACCTAGATGATCAGGCAGAAACAATATTAATGAAAATAATGGAAGGATCTAATTTATATGGATATGGCGGAATATCTATTGTTAATGATGATGGTAATTATAAAATAATTAGACCTTTACTTTGTTTATCTAAACAAGATATATATGATTATTGTAATGCCAATAATTTAAATTATTTTGAAGATTCATCTAATCATGAAGATCATTATTTAAGAAATAGATTAAGACATCACGTAATACCGCTTTTAAAGGACGAATGTGAGGATTTCTACACTAAGGTGCTAGAATATTCAATCCAAGTAAAAGAAGCCTTTAATTTCATAAGAAATCAATCTAAATCATTTTTAAATAAAAACAATAATAAAATTTATTTAAATGAATATAATGAATTAGATATAGCCTTACAAAAAGATATCATTTCACTATTATTAGAAAGAAATAATATCAGAAAGAATTATGATATTATTAATGATATTTATTTATTCTTAAAAGAAAATAAAGGGACAAAACATTTAATTCTAGCTTCTAATAATAAATTAATAAGAACATACGACTATGCATATATAGATTCAAATAATGATATTACATATGATGAAATTATATTGAATATGGAAGAATCTAAAATATATGGCAATAGATATAGATTTACATTAACAAAAAATATAGCCAATCCTAATGCAAAATACATAAAGTTATGTTATAATAAACTAGTATTTCCAATTCATATTAGACCTAGAAAAAACGGTGATGAAATAGAAACTATTTATGGAAATAAGAAAGTAAATAGAATATTTATCGACGCTAAAGTATCAAAAGAAAATAGAGATTATATACCTATTATTACTGATGATAATGATAATATATTATGGGTATATGATTATATTAAGTCTAAGAATGTATTTTCTCAAAAGGATACATATGATATTTATTTAATGTGTGAGGAACTAAAATAATGAATTTAGAATCAGATGTATTAAAAGTATGTATTTCAAAAGAAGAAATAGAAAAAATTGTTTCTAGAATCGCAAAAGAAATAAATGATAATTACAAAGATAAGAATCCATTATTTATTTGTTTATTAAAGGGTGCTGTTCCATTTATGACAGATTTACTAAAAGAGATTAATGTTAAATGTAGCATTGAATATCTAAAGGTGAGCTCATATGATGGAATAAGGTCTACTGGTGTTTTAAGGATTGATACAAAAATACCAGATGTTAAAGGAAAAGATGTTATAATTGTCGATGATATTATTGATACAGGTAAGACTTTATTTGAATTAAAAAAGTTAATTCAAGATAAAGGGGCAAATACTGTATCTATCGCGATATTATTAGATAAGCCATCAGGCAGAAAATATGATATTTATGCTGATTATATTGGGACATTAGTTCCTAATGAGTTTGTTGTAGGGTATGGCTTAGATTATAACGAATATTATAGAAATTTACCTTATATAGGTGTCCTAAAAGAGGAAATATATAAGAAGTAGGAGAGGTGTTTTATGCAAGATAACGAGAAAAAAAGTCCTAAAAAGCCCAAGTTTGACTTTCTCTTCATTATAATTATTATTGTTGCTATTGTTGGTGTCTATTTTTTAGTTCAAAATTTAACTACTAAAAAATATGCAACTATTACACCAGCTGAATTAATAGCTCATATTAATGAAAGTGAAATAAAGGATAATTCATTACAGGCAACTCCTGTATCTGATAATTATGAATTATATTATATTAGTGGAGAATATCAAACAGGCACATCTACTACAGCGTTTAAGTGTGTAGTTAGAGGTACACAATTAGATGAGATTCAAAAGATAGATGGTATTCAAATTCAAAATATACCATTAAAGACAAATATTTGGTTATCACTTTTAGTTTCATTATTACCTTCAGTTATTATATTAGTTGTCTTAATATTAATAATGAGAAGCTTAATGAAGAGCCAAGGTGGAGCTGGTGGAGCATTTGATTTTGCAAAATCTACAGCTAAATTAAATAGAAGTAAGACTGTAACATTTAATGATGTTGCTGGATGCGATGAGGAAAAGGAAGAATTAGTTGAAATCATTGATTTCTTAAAGAATCCTAGAAAATATAACGAAATTGGTGCTAGAGTACCTAAGGGTGTAATTTTATTTGGTCCTCCAGGTACAGGTAAAACATTATTAGCTAAGGCTGTTGCCGGTGAAGCAGGAGTACCATTCTTCTCAATTTCTGGTTCAGATTTCGTTGAGATGTTCGTTGGTGTTGGTGCTTCACGTGTTAGAGATATGTTTAAGACAGCTAAGGAAAATGCACCATGTATAATCTTCATTGATGAAATTGATGCTGTAGGTCGTCAAAGAGGTGCTGGTATGGGTGGAGGCCACGATGAGCGTGAGCAAACATTAAATCAGCTATTAGTTGAAATGGACGGCTTCAATGGTAATACTGGTATTATCATTATGGCTGTTACAAACAGACCAGACGTATTAGA
>JAFRXJ010000008.1 GCA_017441525.1 Acholeplasmatales bacterium
AAAACAAAGGAGAAAAAATTATGAAATTAAGAAACAAATTAATTCTATCATGTGCAGCTTTAGCAGCTGTAGCAACTACTGCATTCTCAACTACATTTGCATGGTATACAGCAAATGACTCAGTAAAAGCAACTGGTATTACTGGTAAAACAGCAACTCAAGATGCAACATTACTATTAATCTCTACGACAGGTAAGCAAGGTCAATGGGGAGCATCTGTTTCAATTGATTCTAGAGCAATTACTTTAGATCCAGTTACTTATATGCATGCTGATAAGTATGTTGTTGCTGGTGATGTTACTGCTGATAATTTTGCAACTAAGAAGGCAAGCTTATATTCAGATAATACTGGTACAGCTGTAGCTCAAGCTGCAACATTTGATTCAACTGCAACATATTATTATAAGAAAGAAGCTGGCAAATATTATCAATGGGATTCTTCAAATAACTGTGAAGGCGCAGAAGCTACAGGTGGTACTTTAGCTGGTCAATATATTTCATTCTATCTATATTTTAAGTCAGGTTCTGCTGAGGATCTTGGCGTAAGTATCAAGTCATTTAACTTAAGAAATACAACACTTGATGAAGATGATGAGCCAAACCTTCCAACATATACTGTTCTAGCAGAAGGAACTGGTTCTGGTTCAAGTTCATATTCAGTTGATATGTTAAAGGCTACAAATGTTGTTATGACAATTGAGCGTGGAACAGAAGTTGCTGTTGCTTCTACTAGCCCAGTGGTTACATCTGCTGGTGTAAGAACTGCTTATGCTGCTGATTCTGCTGCATCATATACAGATACAATTGGAAGTGATGCAAATGCTCATACATATTACAATAATGTTAAGGCTGCTTCTATCGACACTTCAATTGTTTCATCTGAAACTCATACAGCAACTGCTACAAATCCTGCATATGATTCTGTAGCTACATTACAAGATGATTTCACTTTTGCTGTATCAACTGGTGCAGGTGCAACTGGTACTTATGATCCAATCTTAATGGTTAAATTTGATATCTACTTAGATGGTTGGGATAAGCTATGCTTCGATGCATGTCGTAGACAAACATTTGCATTAGATATGGAATTTACTGGTGCAGAAGCTGAATAGTTTTGCAGTTAAGATATTAAACTAATTTTAATTAAACTATAAGGAGGTATAACCCATGCGAAAAGTTAATAAAAAAATATTAATAAGCATATTAACTAGTGTAATTGTTATGATTACAATAGTAGCAACAACATTCGCATGGGTTGGTATCTTCACATATGCTAATACCGATACCTTTAGTATAAATTTGAAGGTTTCTGAACTTGATGCGAATTATTTCTTAACAATTTCTGCAACTGGTGAAAAAGGTTCTTTTTCAGATGAAGCAGATTCACTTGAAATAAAGAAGCAAATCTTGATGAATATTAATAATTGGGATAGAGAATTTGTAGATTCTAAAGATAGTGATGATATTGATGCATTATATTCTAAATATTGTATTACTAATCCATCAACAACTTCAATAGATTCTAACGGTAATTTAAATTCTTTCTACTCAATTAACAATAAGAATCATGATTATTATTCTACATACACATCAACTAGTTCATACATCAAATTTAATATTTATTTATCAGTTGATACTAAAGAAGGCTTAAAGGCAGACCCGGAAACTGGATTGATTCCTGATAGTGTTCAAATCAATTCGAATGTATTGATTACAGAATTAGAGAATACATTAGTCGGAACATTATGCAAGCAAAAATTAACAAACTTAAATCCATATAATGATATGGAAGAATTGCCATCAACTTATAGTGCGTTAAAACAATTGCCAAATAAAGATTTCTTCGATATGAATTCTGCTAATGCGACTAGATTTGCACTTTGTATGTATGATCCTATAGATATAAAAAGCTCATATAACGGAACTGAAACTCCTACTAAAACATTAATCTACCATGGAGGCGAACAATTACCAACATTAGATGGTGATGTTTTCGATTTAGGTGGAATTCTTCCGGAAGAATATAATACAGCTCTTAGAGAACTTTTAATAATTAGACCAAATTATAAGAATGGTGTTATTAGTGCATATAACCGACAATATGAATCTGATTTGGAAAAAGCAATCGAAAGAGGACAAAGTGACTTAGATTTGGTAGAAGAGAATTCTAAAATATGGGAAAAGCCTACAAATGTAGATGCCGAACCTTATCTAGGCGTACATAACGGAATCCAAACAAAGCAAAAAATATCTGTGTATTTTTGGTTTGAAGGATGGGACTCTGACTGTGCTGTCGGTATAAATGAAAAGCCAGTAACATTGAATTTAACATTCACTGCTGGTATAAATGAATAACAAAAATAAGGCTCACATTTGTGGGCCTTTTTATATTTTATTATGAAAACTCTTTAATATCGATTCATCAATTGAAATAACTAAAAAAGATGGCAAATCCCATTCAAGTTGCATTTGATGTTTTTTTATTTCTTTTTTAGAGGCTATATTGATTTCTCTAATAAATGATAATGCAATTTCATTTGTTGGAAGATAAAACATCATGTTTATTATGTTATCTATCAAACAACTGCTTTTCTTCTGATTTATGCGACACTCTTCTAAGTTTTTATTTGTGATTAGTAAATTTGAATGCATGACTTTATTTCTTAAAGTAACAAGCGCCTTTAAATTTTTTGTGCTATGATAATTAAATGTTTTTTTATTCGACAAAAATGATTTAATTTTATTATGTTTAACTAATTTGCTAAATAAAATAGTAGTAATATAATTGCTATCATATCTATCTACTTGATATTCATTGTTTATAATGTGTGATCTAAAATATTCTTCAATAATCGTAATATATTTAAATAAAATTCTACGAATTCTTTTATCATATCTAAAAGTAGAGGATATTGTTTCATATCTTGGTATAACTTTATGTGACTCTAGGAGTTCCTTAATTTGGTAATGATCAATTATCCCTCTTAATTTAATATAATAGTTAAAACACTCTTTTTGATACGCAGTAATGTTAAATTCTTTTAGTAAATTATTTATATCCATACTTATTCCATAGTTCATTAACAACTTCTATCAATAATGAGAAAGATGATTTGTTATTTATTGTATTTTTTTTATTCAAATATAACTCTTTTATTTCTTGAAAATAACCGCTTCTTTTCAAAATCAAAAACTTTTGTTCAAATTGATTAGAATTTTTAACTTTATTCCAGTAATATGCCTGCTTTGGTTTATCAAAAATTATTTTATATAAAAATCCGTCATTTTCTTCGTACATTATAGCAATATCAAAAGAGAAGTATAAATCAAATGATTTAGTTGTCTTACAAGTTATAACAGACTTAGAGTTTTCAATAACATCTATAAAGCCATTTCCGCATTCTTTAAATTTATTGAAAAATAATTCTTTTATTTTTCTTGGATTGTTTAATAACCCTTTTTTATCTTTTTGAAGGATTATATTATAATCCAAATCATAAGATGGCTGTTTGGGATTGATTGTAATTAAACTAGACGAACCACTTCCAATAAGTTTACAATCAAAAGTAAAAATTGGTTTAATTTCTTTTTGTACAGCTTTGATTATATCTTCAACATATTCTCGCAATTGTTTAGTAATTTTGCCTTTTAAATATACATACATATGTTATCATTCTCCTAAATTAAATATTATAACTTATTATTACATTATTTTATTTTAAATTTCAACAAAAAATGCTCACAAATTGTGAGCATTTTTTTATTAATCTTCTACGCCTGCTGTTAAAGTTAAATTCAATGTAACAGGCTTTTCATCAATTCCAACTATACAATCAGAATCCCAGCCTTCAAACCAGAAATATACAGAAATCTTTTGCTTAGTTTGAACACCATTATGAACACCTAGATAAGGTTCGGCATCTACGTTAGTAGTTTTAGTCCATATTTTAGAATTTGCTTCTACTAAATCTAAGTCTGTTTGGCCCCTGTCGATAGCTTTATTTAAATCATTATAATAATTTTGATTATATGAAGCATAAATAGAATTATTATAATGAGGTCTTATAATCAAAAGTTCTCTAAGAGCAGTATTATATTCTTCCGGAAGAATTCCACCCAAGTCGAAAACATCACCATCTAAAGTTGGTAGTTGTTCGCCACCATGGTAGATTAGCGTTTTTATTGGTAGAGCATCTTCGTTATATGAACTATTTATATCTATTGGATCGTACATACAAAGCGCAAATCTAGTAGCATTAGCAGAATTCATATTGAAATGATTTATGTTAGGCAATTGCTTTAACGCACTATAAATTGATGGCAAGTCATCCATATCTTTATATGGATTTGAGTTTGTTAATTTTTGCTTACATAAAGTTCCAACTAATGTATTCTCTAATTCTGTAATAAACACATTAGAATTAATATCAATATCCATTGGAGCTTTTCCTTCTTCATCAAGTCTAATACCTTCTTTAGTATTTACTGATAAATAGATATCGAATTTGATATATGAATTTCTAACATGATAAGTCTCATAATAGTCTGTATTTTTGTTGTTTAATGTATAGAAATCTGATAATCTTCCGTCATTAGTTAATATACATGATGAAGGCCTAGTGATGCAATACTTACTGTATAATTCATCAATTTCGTCGTCTTTAATCGAATCAACATATTCTTTGCTCCAACCTCTAAGATTCATAAGAACTTGCTTTTTAATTTCTTTTGAATCAGCTTCATCAGAGAATGATCCTTTTTCACCAGTAGCAGAAATTGTTAAGAAATAGTTTGCATCTAATTCAGATATCTTTAAATTAATACTGAAGTTATCAATATTAGCATATGTGAAGATACCAACCCATGCGAATGTTGTTGCTACTATTGTTATCATAACAATAACGCTAGTTAATATGCTGATTAATATTTTCTTATTAACTTTTCGCATGGGTCATACCTCCTTATAGTTTAATTATTTTAGATATTAATATGCAACTTTTAAAAATTATTAGTCAGTAACAGCTGCAAATTCCATATCTAGTGTAAATGCTTGCTTACGAACTGCATCGAAACACATCTTATCCCAACCATCTAGATAAATATCGAATCTAACCATTAAAATACTATCTAAGTTACCAGAGTTACCTGCACCAGTAGTTGCAGTGAATTGATAATCTCCTGATTGTAATGTTTCAATTGAAGTATAAGTAGTTTCAGAAGCAACCTTTGTATCATCAATTGCATCATCACCAGATAATGATTTAACATTGTTGTAATATGTATGTGCATTTGCAGAGTTAACAACAACATTATCGCCAGATGCTAATGCATCACAATTATAAACAGTTCTTGAACCAGATTGAATTACTGGACTAGTACCAGTAGATGCAACTTCTGTACCTTGTTCAACAGTAATTGCAACATCTAATGCTCTAAACATATTAACAGAATAAGTAGAGGCAGTAACACCAGTACCTGCTGCTAAAACTGAGAATGTTGGTAAATCTTCTGCGTCTGTATTTACTAAATCGAATGAAGCAATTTTAACTGTTAAGTCTTCAGATGAACCTGACTTGAAATATAGATAGAATGAAATATAGTCATCAGATGCTGTCAAACCACCAGATGCAGCATTTGTATCTACAGTATTAGTATTAGATACCCATGGATAATATGCACCACCATCGTATGCTACTGGCTCTAAAGTAACTGCTGATGAATCTACTTTAACAGATGCTCCCCAAGAACCTACTTTAGCTGTTCTAGAGATTAATAGTAATGTTGCATCATTTTCAGATGTCTTACCAGTAATACCAGTTGCCTTAACTGTATCATTTGCTGTATACCATGCAAATGTAGTTGAGAATGCAGTAGTTGCTACAGCTGCTAAAGCTGCACATGATAGAATTAATTTGTTTCTTAATTTCAT
>JAFRXJ010000001.1 GCA_017441525.1 Acholeplasmatales bacterium
ATATAAAATTTTCAAAGATCTAGATAATTCAATTATCCTCGTTTTTAAAAAATCATAAATTCGAGGATTTTTATGCTTGATACAAATAAATCTTAATTATTTTTTCAAATATCTCTTGATTTATTTATAGTAGGCTTTTAATTATTATTTTATCTTTTCTAAAAATTCTGCCTCATTCATTATATAAATACCTAAAGCCTTAGCTTTATCATATTTACTACCAGGATTCTCTCCTAAAATTAGGATATCAGTCTTTTTACTTACTGATTCTGATAAGGCACCACCAAAGCCTTCAATTAGCTTTTTAGCTTCAGTTCTTCCCATTGATTGAAGTGTACCTGTAAGTACACATTTTTTATTAGTAAAGAAATTTTCAATTATTTCTCCCATTTCAAATTCCATATTTAATCCTAATTCTTTTAATTCATTAATTAAATTAAGATTATTTTCATCTTTGAAATAATTTGATATTTCTTCAGCTATTACCTCACCAATATCTGGAATTGATGATATATCTTCAAATGTTGCGTTAATAATATTATCAATATTTCTATATTTTTTACATATTAATTTTGATACCTTAGCACCACAATGTCTAATACCAAGTCCAAATAATAATTGATCTAAATTATTCTTCTTACTATTTTCTACTGCCGCTAATAAATTATCAATTGATTTAACACCTAAACCTGGTAAATTAATTAATTCATTATATCTATCCTTTAGTTTAAATATATCAGGAATAGATTTAATAAATCCTAAATTATATAGCTGTTCAACTAATTTATCACCTAATGAATCAATATTATAGGCTGGCTTAGATGCGAAATGAATTAAGCCATTAATTTGTTTTTCTGGACAATTTGGATTTGTACAATAATAATCAGCCTCATCCTTTTCTCTTTTTAGTACGCTATTACAACAAGGACAATTAGTTATCATCTTAAATGGAGTGAAATTATCCTTTCTCTTTTCTAAAATGGGCTTAACTACTTCAGGTATTACATCTCCTGCCTTATGGATTATTACTATATCTCCAACATGGATATCCTTTTGATGGATATAATCTTCATTATGAAGTGTTGCCTTAGATATTAAAGATCCTGCCACAAATACTGGCTTGAAGTTCGCAACTGGTGTAATTACACCAGTTCTTCCTACTTGATATGTAATATCTAATAATTCAGTAGATACCTCCTCTGGTGGGTATTTATACGCAATTGCCCACTTAGGGTATTTAACTGTTTCACCTATAATATCATGTAATTCTATTTCATTAACTTTAATAACAATACCATCAATATCATATTCTAAATTAGGACGAAGATTTCCCATTTCCTCAATATAAGAAATAACATCATTAATATCCTTACAATGTCTATATAATGGATTAACCTTAAATCCTTTTTCCTTTAATTGGATTAAGGCTTCCTCTTGAGTTTTAACATTTTGGTCTAAATTATAATATAAGAAAACATCTAGATTTCTTTTGGCAGCTACTTTTGAATCTAGCTGTCTAATTGAACCTGCCGCAGCGTTTCTACAGTTTGCGAAAAGCTCTTCTTCATTTTCTTCTCTTTCTAGATTTAAAGCAATAAAGCTTTTCTTAGGCATGAAGATTTCTCCTCTTACCTCTAAAGATTCATTATTTTTAAGCTTTAATGGTACACTCTTTATTGTTTTAACATTATGAGTGATATTTTCACCAATAATACCGTTACCACGAGTGGCTCCTAAAACCAAAATACCATCTTCATATTTTAAAGAGACAGATAAACCATCTATTTTTAATTCACAAAGATAGGTAGCCGTTGGGGCAATAGATTTAACTCTTTTATCAAATTCTTTTAATTCATCATAATCAAATGCGTCAGAAAGTGATGCCATTTTAACACTATGAGTAACCTTTTCGAATTTTGATAAAACCTCTCCACCTATTCTATTAGTTGGAGAATCTGGAGTTCTTAATTCTGGATGTTCATTCTCTATCTTAATTAATTCTTCCATTAATCTATCATATTCATAATCTTCCATAAATGGCTTATCATTTACATAATAAGCTTCACTTGCTTTATTCAAGATTTCCTTTAATTCATTAATTCTAGATATTACGTCCATATAATCCTCCAAGATATATTAATATTATATCATAATATTACAATATAAAAAATAAGCTCTTTTAACAAGAGCTTAATTTAATAATTATTTTTTCATTCTTCTTAGTTCTGCAATATCTCTAATAAGCTTTTCTGTCTTTTCCCAGCCTAGGCATGGATCAGTAATAGATTTTCCATAAATTGTTCCATCTGGCTTTTGACAACCATCTTCAATATATGATTCAATCATTAAACCTTTAACTAAATCATAAATCTCTTTATTATGTCTAGTTGAGTGTAGAACTTCTTTAGCGATACGGATTTGTTCTAAATAGTCCTTACCTGAATTTGAATGATTTGTATCAATGATTACTGCAGGATTTTTATAAGGCTTTTCCTTATATAACTTAGCTAGGTAAGCTAAATCCTCATAATGATAATTTGGATGAGTTCTTCCTGTAACATCAACATATCCTCTTAACACAGCATGAGCTAGGTCGTTTCCTAATGTATCTGTTTCCCAACCACGATAAATGAAAGTATGGTCATGTTGTGCAGCCCAAATTGAGTTCATTAATACACCCATATCACCTGATGTAGGGTTTTTCATTCCTGTTGGAACATCAAATGATGAAGCCACCATACGATGTTGTTGATCCTCAACAGATCTAGCACCTACTGCGATATATGATAATACATCTGACATATATGCATAATTTTCTGGATATAACATTTCATCTGCAGGAGAGAATCCTGTTTCCTTCATAACATCCATATGCATCTTTCTAATTGCGATAATACCCTTTAACATATCAGGCTTACCAGTTGGATCTGGTTGATGTAACATTCCTTTATAACCAGCACCTGTAGTTCTAGGCTTATTTGTATAAATTCTTGGAACAATAAAGATTACATCAGAAACCTCATCAGCAATCTTTCTTAATCTTTTAACATAATCAAGTACTGCATCTTCTCTATCTGCAGAACAAGGTCCAATAACTAATAAGAATTTGTCACTTTTTCCAGTAAAAATATCACTTAATTCTTGATCATTTTTCTCTTTTATTCTTTTTAATTCCTCAGTCATTGGATATAATTTTTTAACTTCTTCTGGTGTAGGTAATTCCTTTTGACACACCATGTTTTTACTAAATTCTTCTCTAGGCATGATAATTCCTCCCGAAATATGAATACATTATATCACTAAATTATGTTATTTTTATATTATTTTTAAAAAATTGATAATAATATAAATACAACAAGTACAGCTACTGCCGCAACTACTATCAGCTTTTGTTTAAAGAAAGCTAATAATAAGGCAATTCCTGTTCCAATTGCGGCAATCCACATTTCATCAATAAAATATAAAATGAATGGGAAAGTCATGGCAGCTAATACTGCGTATGGAACATAATATAAAAATGATTTTATAAATTTATTTTCTATTTTTTTATTAAAGAAAGCTAAAGGTATCGCTCTTGGAATATAAGATACTAAAGCCATGATAATCATACATATAACATTATACATTTTAATCACCTAGCTCTTCTGGCTCTTCAACCTTTGGTGAAATATTATCCGGCTTTTCTTCATCGCTAATTGGAAAAGCAAAAGCTCCTATTAAGGCAGCAACGACTGTTGAAATAATAATCTTAAATCCTAATCCAATCTCTTTTACGCCAGGGATATAATAAAAACCGCAGCTTAATAATACAGCTATAAATATAACTAAAAATATTGGCTTATTTTGTCTTGCGTCAGGTATTATTATCGCGATAAACATCGCATATAAGGCAATACCCATTGCGGATAATAAATCTTGATTAAAAAATTGTGAACCAAACGCACCAACTGCCGTACCAAATATCCAACCAACAAACGGCAACAATATTAATCCAAACATATATTTCGCCGTTATTTTATGCGAATCCGTTATACTTACTGCATATATTTCATCAGTAATTCCAAATCCAATTAATAACTTAACTCCAATTGGAATTGAACTATCAATTTTTTGAGTTAATGATAAGCTCATTAATGAATATCTTATGTTAATTAACAATAATGTTAGGAAAAGTTCAATATATGAAGCATGTTCAATAATTAGATTAACTCCGGCATATTGTCCTGATGATGTTAGATTAGTTGCAGATATAATTACTGCAGCTAAAGGGGTAATCCCCTTTACAGCCATAACTCCAAAAGAAAAAGATACGGCAAAATAACCTAATCCAATCGGTATTCCTTTTTTCATTCCATAAAGAAAATCATTCATATCTAATACCTCAAAAACTATTTGTTATTTTACCATATCTTTTATTATTTTTCTATTGAATTCGTTTCTGTTTCTTCTATTTTTCGATTTTGTTCTTGTTTTTTATAATTGATTATTCTTTTATGTGTTAATATTCCATCAATTAAGAAATAAGCAGGAATAATTAATATAAATAAATATCCCCAATAAAAGCCTGTAACTATAACTAATACTATCCATGCGATTATTATAGCTCCCGCTATTGAATATTCAATTATAGGTTCCTTAAATGAATAATTACTTTTAGTTTCCATACAAATACCTCATATAAATAATAACAAAAAGAATGGGTTTTGTCCATAAAAAAGGAGCTTTATAAAAGCTCCGATTTTTATTCTTCATCTTCGTCATTATCTTCTTGACTAGTATTAGTATTATTCTTTTCTTCCTTTGAACCAATCTTATTAAGACCAACCTTAATATAATTAGATGCATTAGAAATCCAAGGTACTGAATACTGGAATAATTTCATTACTGGTGCTGATAATAGACATAGCATCAATAAGAATATTAATGAAGATAATGGAATAACTGAAACGAATCCACCCTTTTGAACTCTTACATAGTTATCAGCAAGCTTATAATCCGTCTTAACTCCACCGATAACTAAGAAATGATCGTCAGTTAATACTGGGTTTAATGTGTTGTTTGTTACAACATATGGAGTATAGTAGCCATCAATAATATAATGATCTGCTTCAGTTATACTAATATTTGGCTTAATACTACATTCAATATTAGATTTAGTAGATACATAATTAATTGATACTTTTGTTGTTAAGCCTGTACCTATTTTAGAATATGTATTAGTCATCTTAGAATAATTCATTAAACTATACATTGTAGAATAGTTTTTAGCTTCCTTATCTACATAAATTGATAATTCACTATCAGTCTTATAAATATCAATTGGATTAGAATCATAATCCTTAAAATCTTTAAATCCTTTTGTACCTAAATTCTTAAATGTAAAGCTTGATGTTACATCCTCATCATCAAAAATTACTTGAGATGTTAAAGGATTATATGAATAAACCTCATCATCTAAATTTGTTAATGAATATGTTGTAGTTGTTACATCATCTTCTACTACAGTTTGTTTTGTTCCATAGATTTCAAAGATTGAATATCCAGAGTCTACACCACAAAGATATAATTCTCCTTCAGAACCTTGCTTATTACATACTGTAGAAATATTAGGTAAATTTACTAAATATGGAGTTTTAGAAGTCTTATTATCTTTAGTTGATGTTGCATAAATTGGATCACCATTAACTAATAATACATAAGAATCAGTATTTCCATATTTTTCTAATGATAATACTATATTTTGATTTAGGTTAGGCATTGAGGCAGGAACATTATATTGTTCGTCAGACTTTGGCTGTTCACCTTTCTTAATAACATATTTATTATTAATTATTTCAACAACTGGCATAATACAAGCCTCAAATTCAGCTTGTGTCTCATCATATACGCCATATTTTACTTCATAATTATAATAATCATTAGATTCAGTAAGCTTAATCTTAATTGGATCTGGATCATCACCAAAATATAGCTTGCCATTCTTATCAGCTCTTAATTCTGATGTCATTCCCTCATGATATGATTTATTAGTTATTTCATAACCACCAAGAATTAAATGACCATTTTCAGTGTAGCTTAATGTAGGTAGATTAACTTGCATATCTAATCTTAAAGACTTGTCATATACGCCATCAATTGTTGATTCTGGTGAGAATGAATAATAAATCTTATTTGATTCATTCTTATTATCTGGATCTCCATCTACTACATATAAATCAGTACTATTACTGTTAGTAATTGCTGAAATTGAAGTTATTTTTCCATCTGCCACATAGAATCCCTCAACTGATCTATCTACACTAGGATAATGTGATATGATTGTGGATTCATAATCAGATGAATAATAACTTGAGAATGATAACATCGGTCTTATTTCAAAGAATCTTGGAAGAATCAATATACCAAATAAGAACAATGAATAACATACCGTACACAATATCTTTCGCATTGTATTAAATGGACGACACGCTTTAAATAATACCATTAAGCATGTATGTGTAGCGGCAACGATAATAATTGTATTTCTTGTTATAGAATCAAGATACATAGCGCTTGATAAACTAAATACAATGATTGATAACAACAAGATTGTTAAAGCACCAGGGAGGGCTTCTCTTATGACATTATACAAGAACCTACCTTTAACTGGATTATTATTAGGCTCATTAACCAATAATAATGAAGGAAGTCCTATTGCCAATGTATCAATCATGAATAATTGATTTGTTGAAATTGGATAAGTACCAATAATAACTGCCTGTATTGCAAGGAATAATGAGAATATTGTCTTTGTTAAGAAAAGTGATGATACCTTAGTAACATTATTAATAACTCTTCTTCCTTCTGATACAACATAAGGCATTGAATCAAAATTAGAATCTAGTAATACTAAGTGGCTACAATTTCTAGCAGCCGCACTACCAGATGCGATAGCGATAGAGCAATCAGCCTCTCTTAAGGCTAAAATATCATTAACACCATCACCTGTCATCGCAACGGTTCTACCAGATGATTTTAATGTTTTAATTAATATCTGTTTTTGTTTAGGAGATACACGTCCGAAAACAGTGTATCTTAAAGCTGCTCTCATAACATCATTATCAGACATTCCGTCTAATGATATATATTTATGAGCATTAACTATACCAGCTCTTTGAGCAATTTTAGAAACAGTAATAGGGTTATCACCTGAAATAACTCTAACCTCTACTCCTGATTCCTTGAAATATCTAATTGTGTTAATAGCATCAGGTCTAATTGTATCCTCAATTAAAATCATTGAGATAACAGTATTTTCACCCTCAGGTAAATTATTATCAACTATTTGACCTTCATTATGAGCAAGACATAGAACACGATATCCTAAATTAGCATATTTGTCTACATCCTTCTTATATCTTGCAAATTCTTCTTTTAAAATAAATTCTGGCGCACCAAGAATATATGTACCATATTTATCAAATGTTACAGCTTGTAGCTTTCTTTGGCTTGAGAATGGTATTGCAGCTATATGCTTCATTCTCTTACCTAATCCAAATTTTGCCTTTAAGGCTTGGCTTGTTAAGTTTCTATCTGGGAGCGCATTTAGCATCGCAGATACAATATTTCTAGTTGCTAAACCATTGATTGTATTGTAATCAATAACATTTTTAACAACCATTGTTCCATCTGTAATTGTACCAGTCTTATCCAAACATATACAATTTACTCTAGCAAGCATTTCAATACAGTATAATTCTTGCACTAATACATTTCTTTGTCCTAATCTAATAACACCAACCATTAAGGCGATTGATGACATCAAGAATAGTCCTGATGGAATCATACCGACCATCGCACCAGCTGTTTTTCTGATACAATTTACGATATCTCCAGAATAATCAGCACTTCTATAATACATAATAAAGAATAATGAACCACCTAGAACAATAACTGGGACAGCCATTACCTTAATAATTAAGCTTAATGATTTTAATAAATCACTCTTTGGCTTCTTATATGATCTAACCTGGCTAGATAATTTTTCAATATAATTATCCTTGCCAACTGAATCTACTCTTGCCTTACATTTACCTGAAACTACATAAGAACCACTATATAATTTATCACCAGGCTGTTTAATAACGGCATCACTTTCACCAGTTAACAAAGATTCATTAACTTCAAGTGAACCCTCAACTACAATTGAGTCAGCACAAATTTGAGCACCAGTCTCTAATACCATAATATCATCTAATACTACTTCGTCAGTTGGAATTTCTGTTTCATTTCCATCTCTTACAACGATAGCTGTTGGAGCTGACATTAATGATAAAGAGTCAATCATGTTCTTAGCTTTAATCTCTTGAATAATACCAATTAAAATATTACATGTAATGATTATTAAGAAAATTAAATCCTGATATGCGCCTACAGCAATTAATGCTGCAGCAATCAAGAACATCATAATATTAAAGAAAGAGACAATATTAGTGAAGATAATCTTTGGAACTGATTTAGTCTTTTTCTTTATTGAAACATTAGTATATTCATCAATAATTCTATCTTCAACAATATCATTAGTTAAACCAATATTTGGGTCTGGTTCATATCTATTTAATGTTGAAGGATGTCTCTTAAGAGATTTTCTTCTCTTTTTTATACTTTGTTCACGAAGCTTTTCTACTTTCTTTTGCTCCTTAGATTCCTTCTTATCTTTTTTCTTTTTTTCCTTAGGAGGCAAAACAGTAATTTCTTCAACTATTTCAAGATGCTCATAATTTTCTTCCTTATCTGCATCTTCATCTTCAGAAGCATCATCATCAGCATGTTGATTTTCTTTTTCATTATCTGCTAAAAATTTGCGTAATTCTTCTTCAGATAAATCATCAACCTTAGTTTCTTTCATTATTACTTTCCTCCTTCCTTTTTATTATTAAATTTATAATTTCGTTCAATCTATCTTTATCTCTTAGATATAAATATCCAATTAAAGCCTCAAAGCCTGTTGCTGCTAAATAAGTCTCAACATCGATATTTTTTCTAACAGATCCTATATGAGAATTTCTTCCTCTTTTATAAATGCTTAATTCATCATTATCTAATATTTTACCATTAATTAGAAAATAAATAAAGTCCGCTTGACTCTTACCGCTGGTAAACTTAACACATTTTTTATTTAATGTGTTAACCTTTGCATAGCCTTTATTCAATAAATATTCTCTAATTATCAATTCAAATACAGCATCTCCTAAATAAGCTAAAGACAAACCGTTTAATTGATTATAATCCATTAAATAATACCTGCGGCCATTAGTTTGTTTCTATAAATATCTGCTGTTTCGAAATCTTTATTATTTCTAGCTTCTTGCCATTTTTTATAATTATCTAGGTTCTCATCATTCATTTTTTCAACAAATAAATTGATACCTAATACATCTAAAATCTTTTTAAATGTGTTCATTTTAATAGCTAATGAATCATATTCTTTATTTCTTAATGTTGTATTCATTGATTTAATAATGTTATTGATTAATGTTAAAACATTTTGAACATTGAAATCATCATTCATTTGATTTTTGAATTCTTCAATATCAGCATCATCAAGCTTATCATTTAATAAATTATTATATTGTAATGTATATAAAGCTTGTTTATATGCTCTTTGCCACTTCTCATATTCCTTGGCATATTGATTTCTTAAATCATCACTATAAGAAATTATTGATCTATATGGAGCAAATAAAATTAATGCTCTTAAAATCATTCCATCAACAGATGAATTTAAATCCTTAACATAAATAACATTACCTAAAGATTTAGACATTTTTTCACCATCTAGGTCTAATCTTCCTACATGAATCCAATATTTTGCTAAATGTGTCTTATATAATGCTTCAAATTGAGCTATTTCGTTTTCATGATGTGGGAATTTTAAATCCATTCCTCCACCATGAATATCAAGTCCTGTACCAAATAGCTTATGATTCATTACAACACATTCAGTATGCCAACCTGGTCTTCCTTCACCAAATGGTGAATCCCATTTAATACCTTTGTCTGTTTTCTTCCATAATGCAAAATCTAATGGAGATTCTTTCTTGTTGTTAACTTGAATTCTAGCACCAGATTCTAGATCCTCTGATACTTGGTTAGATAAACAACCATAATCAGCAATCTTAGATACTCTAAAGAATACATCTCCATCAACATTATATGCATATCCTTTTTCAATTAATTCATTGATAAAAGAAATCATTTCATTAATATAATCAGTTGCGTGAGGAATCATATCAGGCTTTCTAGAACCAACCTTAGCTACTGAATCCCAATATGCATTTTCAAAGAATTTAGCAACCTCAGCTTCAGTTTTTTTAGAATCTATTGCTTTATTAATGATTTTGTCATCAACATCTGTAATATTAGATGCATAATTAACTTTATATCCTAAAAATTCTAAATATCTTCTTAGCATATCGTAAAAAATTACTGGTCTAGCATTACCAATATGAATGTAGTTATATACTGTAGGTCCACAGACATACATATTTACTACCTTTTCATTATTAGGAATAAATTCTTCTTGTTTATTTGATAATGAGTTATATATTTTTAAGCTCATAAAAACCTCCATAATATAGTCTAAAAGAGCCTAATTAGGCTCTATTATTTTAAACTAGTGAAATAAATGATTTTCAATTAATTCAATTAATTCTTCACTTAAAGTTGTAGGTGCACTACTAGTTTCTGTTAATATATGTGAATTACATTCTGGTAAGTAAGTATACTTATCAGCATCTGTTCCTGTGTAATATCCATAGAATTCACCAGCATATAAAGCTGTTTCAGTTGTAGCTTCATCGCCTTCGCCAACAGTTCTTTCAACTGTAGCATAAATCTCTGGTGCATCAATTTGCATTACATATGA
>JAFRXJ010000009.1 GCA_017441525.1 Acholeplasmatales bacterium
AACAAAGGCAGATTTGCCAATGAATGAAAATGAGGAGGATATTGAAATGTGTAAAGCAATAGAAGATATGAAAAAACATGCCAAGGAAGATGGCAAAAAAGAAAACCTAAATAATAATATTAAAACAATGCATTCAAATGGTGCAGATGAAACACTAATAGCAAAACTATTAAATCTTGATATTAACTATGTTAAGAAGGTATTGGCATAGTTAGAGAAACAATTCTTAAAGCAATGATTTTTCATTGCTTTTTTTATTAATAAAAAATGATATAATATGTAATGTATTGAAAATAGTTATGGTGAATATATGCAAAAGGTATTAAAAAACGATATGCGAAAAGGCAATATCGTAAAGTCAATGTTAATATATACAATTCCATTAATAATTGCGAATATATTCCAATTATTATATTCAACTATAGATACAGCTATTATTGGCCAATTTACTGATACTATGTCAGTAGATAGTGTAGGAGCTGCAACACCTATTATTAATGTTGTATCATTTTTAATTATTGGTTTATGTAATGGTGCAGCAATTTTAATGAGTGAATTTTATGGTGCTAGAGACAAAGATACTTTGAAAAAAGAAATTGGTCTTTGTATGACAATATTTTCTATTTTCGCAGTAGTAGTATCACTTGTTGTCATTTTTGTTTCAAAGCCATTATTAGTTGGTACAAATGTTCATGATTTCTTAATTGAAGGTGCACAGCAATATCTTATTGTATCAATGATTGGAATAATATTTGTAACTATTTATACAATTATATTTACGGCACTTAGAAGTATAGGTGATTCACTTACACCACTTATCATATTAATTATTAGCTGCTGTATAAATATAGGCTTAGATTTTTGGTTTATTGCAGGACTTAAACTAGGTATTTTTGGAGCTGCTTTAGCTACTATAATAGCTCAAGGTATTACAATGGTTATTGCGATTGTATTTGTTTTAATTACTAATGATATTTTTAGATTGAAATTATCTGATTTTATGATTAGAAAAGTATTATTTATTAGAACTATTAAATATGCCCTAGCTAGTGCTATGCAACAAGTTGTTTTATATATAGGAAAGACAATTGTTCAATCTGAGGTAAATAAGCTTTCTTTTGAACAACAAGCAGGATATGCATTTGGTACAAAGGTAGATGATTTTGCATTAGAGCCATCTAAATGTATTGGTCAGGCAGTCGCAGTATTTATTGCTCAAAACAGAGGTGCAAAACAAGGTAAAAGAGCTAAAAAAGGTTATTTATATGGTCTTGTCATGCAATGGAGCATGGCATTAGTATTATCAATTATTGTATTAACCTTAAGAACTCAAATAGTAAAATTATTTACTAAGGATGAAGAAAATATGATGTATGCTGCTATGTATTTAGGAGTAATGGGATTTATCTATTTAATGCCAGGTACAACTAATGGTATTCAATCATACTTTAGAGGAATAGGTAATTTATTAATAGTATTCTTGTCTACAACAGTTCAAATTATATTTAGAGTTATTGCAGCATTTATTTTTGTACACCAATATAATGTTAGAGGTTGCGCATTCTCAACATTTACAGGTTGGGTATTTATGATTTTGTTTGAGCTTCCTATTTTAATTTATTTCTGGAAGAAAAATATAAGGATCCCAATGGAAGAAGCAAAAGTAGAAACTGTTATAGAAGAAACAAAAGAGGCTTAACTAAGCCTCTTTTTAATTAATCCTTTTTTGCTTCAACCATTTCTTTGAATTTTAATAAATCATCCATTGTTTCAAATTTAACAATATAGAATTCATTTCCCATTGCACCAGATAGAACTTCAGGGTTTCTATCATGCATTTGAATAAATGGATATGCTTTCTTTATGTCGTCGTAATTATATTTATAATTACATCTATCACGTCTACCATAGTAGAAGCAATAATATTTAGGGTAATCTAATTTTACATTAACAATCTTGTTATAGCACATTACATCAGCCCAGATTTGGTATGTATCAACAGATTGACCAAAGTTAATCATATCTGGTGTAAATCCTCCAGGTGGACGCATATTAACCTCAAGGGCTACAATGTCTCCAGCCTTTCCAAGACCATGCTTATCATTTCTTAATTTAAAGAATTCAAGATGGAAGTATCTGCTCTTAATTCCAAATGATTTAATAACCTTAGATCCAACTTCATAAACCTTTTTAGGAACTTCCTTATTAACGTAATAAGATACTTCAAGGTTTTCATTAACAATATCCATAATTGAAGGTGGGAATACTTCATTATCACAGAAAACTACATTAGAATTTGAATCACAAATACCATCGAATGAAATTATATCACCTAAAATGTATTCTTCCATAATATATGGAACATTAAATCCTCTTTTGTAGAATTGTTTTAAATCTTTTTCATTTTCAATTCTATAAGTTGCTGCTGCACCTACACCAACATCTGGTTTAACTACAACAGGGAATTTAACCTCTTTAATGAATTCCATATCCTCTTCAAAAGTAGTACAGAATTTATATCTAGCAACAGGCACACCTGCTTTTTTATAATATTCTTTCATATTACTCTTTGATGTAAATCCCAATACATCTTCATTTTTAGCACCAGTAATATTAAAATCAGTTCTTAATTTTGCATCTTGTCTTAACCAATATTCATTATTTGATTCAAGGAAATCAATCTTTCCATATTTGAATGAATAGTAAGCAACAGCTCTAAACATTTCATCATAGCTTTCCATTGAATTAACTTTATAGTATTCAGTTAATGATGATTTAACCTTATCATTTAACATATCGTATGGTGTATCACCAATACCTAATACATTCGCACCGTTTTTCTTTAATCTATCACAGAAATTGTAATAATTAGTAGGAAAAGCGGGAGATATAAAAATAAAATTCATATTATACTCATCTCCTCATTACTATTAAATTATAACACTATTTTAAGAAATATACACTAATATAGACTTTTAAAAACGTTAACATTAAGGTATAATTTAAAAGAGGCGATATTATGTTTAAAAAGAAGAAAAAACAAGAAGAAAACAATGAGCTTGAATTAAAAGACGAAAATTTAAATAATGAATCAGATAATGATATTGAAAATAAAGAAGCTGAAAAAAAGCCTTTTGGTATTTATAAATTATTATTTTATATTTTAGTTGCAGCATTATTATTAGCATTTGGCATTTTACTTTTAGTAAGAAAAAAAGAATCAGTATTTATAATCTTTATTACAACTGCGGCAGTTGTATTATTAATTTCAATTATTAGATTAAGTTATATTTTATTAAAGAAAGAAACTAATCTGAAGGTTAAAAAATCAACGATGATAATATCGTTTGTATTTATAGGTGTTGGAATTTATATGATAATTGCTGGAGCAGTATTCAATAATGATATCAAAGAAGGAAATATGTCAGATTTCTCTTTATTTAATAATAAATATTTCCCAATATTTTTAGCAGCC
Organism: Acholeplasmatales bacterium; assembly: GCA_017441525.1. Taxonomy (GTDB): domain Bacteria; phylum Bacillota_I; class Bacilli_A; order Acholeplasmatales; family Anaeroplasmataceae; genus Anaeroplasma. The sequence goes on from JAFRXJ010000009.1 coordinate 3,476, forward strand.
TTGTTATATGCTGAATCGGTTGTATATTTTATGAATACTGTATTATTTAAGAAAGATTCAAATAAATTTAATTTCTGGTTACATATTTCATTTATTACAATAGCAGTAGTAGTACTTTCATTTGCATCAGGAAGAAAAAATGATGGTAATAATTTAAGTGCGACAAATATTGTAATTGCGATTGCGGTTATTTCATTTATTTGTTCAGCGATATCACTTGGTATTGCCTTCGCTGGATATAATGGACCTAATGGAGCTGGAAATAAAAAGAAAGTAGAAAAATCTAAAGAAGAAAAGAAAGATGACGATGACGATGATACACTTCATCTTCCGACAAACGATGATAATAATGATCAACCAGTCGTTATGTAGGTGATTTATGTTACCAAAGGAGCCAAATATATTACTTAGCGTTATAAATACTAAGCTTAGAGATATGTATTCATCTTTAGATGATTTGTGTGAAGACTTAGATGAATCAAAGGATGAAATCATAGAAGCATTATCTAAAATTGGTTATGAATATAATGCTAAATTAAATCAATTTATAAAAAAGTAAATAACATAAAAATAAATTGCGGTGGTATAGATTATCACTGCAATTTTTTCTTTACTTATTTTATAATTATGTTATAATTAAAAAGAACATTTTTAAAGGGAAAAGAGATATGAGTTAAATAATTATTTAGGAGGCACAGACATCCCTGGAAATCTCAGTCTGGATTAGAAAGATGAAAGTTACTAAAATTGAACATAGTCAATTAAAGTTAACATTTGATGTTACAAAAGATGAATTCGAAAAAGCTTTAGATAAAGCATTCGAAACAAAGAATAAAGAAGTTACAATTAAAGGATTCAGAAAAGGTGCTGCACCTAGATCAATGTTTGAAAAGACATATGGTATTGAATCTTTATTCACTGAAGCATTAGATGTAATCTTCAATGAGAAGGTTAAAGAAGCTGTTGCTGATAAAGAATTAGTTGAAAAATTCATTGGTAGATTTGAACCAGTTGTTGAAGAAGGATTCGCAAGAGGTAAGGATTTCCAAGTATCTTTAGTTATTGACACATATCCTGAATTCGATTTACCTCAATATAAGGGTATCGAAGTCAAAGCAAAGGATTTAAAGGTTTCTGAAAAAGAAGTTAAGGCTGCAATTGATGCTTTATTAAAGAAAGATGCAACAATGGAAAAGAAGGCAGAACAAGTAATCGCTGATGGTGATTATGCTGTATTTGATTTCGTTGGTTCAGTTGACGGTGTTGAATTCCCTGGTGGAAAGGCTGACAACTATGAATTACAAATTGGTTCTGGTCAATTCATTCCAGGCTTTGAAGATCAAATGATTGGTATGAAGGCAGAAGAAACTAAGGATATCAATGTTACATTCCCTCAAAACTATGGACAAGCAGACTTAGCTGGTAAGGCTGCTGTATTCAAAGTTACAGTACATGAAGTTAAAGAAGAAAAGTTCCCTGAATTAACAGATGAATATGTTAAGGGCTTAAATGTTAATGGCGCTTCAACAAAAGCTGAATTAAAGGCTGCTAAAAAGACTGAATTAGAGGCTGCAAAGGCACAAAGCGAAAAGGATCGTCAATTTGATTATATCGTTAACCAAATTCTAGATGCTGCAAAGGTAGATATGCCTAAGTCAATGATTCAAGAAAGAGTTGATCAATTCAAGGCTCAATATGAACAACAAGCTAAGATGTACAATATTCCATTTGAGAAGTTTGTTGAATTAATGGGTACAACAATTGAGCAATTCAATGATCAAGCTAATAGACAAGCTGAAAGACAAGCTTTATTCAATGTTGTAGCTTCAAAGATTATCGAAGTTGAAAAGTTAGCTCCATCTAAGGAAGCTATCGAAGCTAAGGCTGAAGAAGATTCTAAGTTAAATAAGAAGTCTAAAGAAGAAAATCTTCAAAATAATTATGCAAGATATTATTCAGACCTAGCTTACCAAGCATTAGTTGAATTATTATTAAGCAATGCAAAAGAAGTTGCTGAAGAGCCAAAGAAGGCTGAAAAGGCAGAAGCTCCTAAGAAGACTGCTGCAAAGAAGACAACAACTACTAAGAAAGCTGAAACTGCTGAAAAGAAGCCAGTTGCTAAGAAAACAACTACTGCAAAGAAGACAACTAAGAAAGCAGAATAATTAACAAAAATAAGCCAGTGAGAACTGGCTTATACTTTTCTATTTATGTAAAACAATTATGTAAAAATATGTTTTTTGGCAATCTACTTGCAAAAGTGCCAAAAATGGTGTATATTATAATTGTCGATTACAAAAGTGTGATTGATGAAAGGGTGGTAAATATGGAAGAAAATACTAAAATTGTTCTACCTGCCATTGCCGTAAGGGGCGTAATTCCTCTACCTGGAAATGATTTCAAGATTGAGGTTGGTCGTCCAAATTCTGTAGAAGCATTAGATTCTGCAGAAAAGATGTATGATGGTAATATTATTTTATTAGTACAAAAGGATTCACAAGTTGTTGATGTAACACCAGATGATATTGAATCAATGGGTGTAATTGCTAAGGTTACATTGAAGCTTAAACTTCCTAATGGAAATTATAAGGTTAAATTTAAGATTACTGGGCGTGTTGAAATTAAAGAATATACTTCAACAAATCCATATTTCGTAGTAAATTATGAAAAGGTTTATTCTATATTAAATAACGATGAAACTGAGTCAGCATTAATTAAGCATATATCAGCTGAAATAGCTAATAATGCTCAAAATTTATTAATTTCTGTTGATGAGGTTACTAAATTGTTAAAGAATGAAATAAATGCTGATTTATTAAGTGATGTTATTGCATATCAATTAAAGCTTAATAGTAATTTATCTAAATATCGTTATTTACAAGAATTAAGTGTTTCTAAGAGATTAGAAATGATTCTTGAAGATATCGAAAGAGAAAAACAAATTGTTGAAATTGAAAATAAGATTAACAGTGAAGTTAAGAAATCTATAGATGAATCTCAAAAGGAATATTACTTAAGAGAAAAGATGCATGCTATTCAAAACGAGCTTGGCGACAAGGCACGACAAGAAGAGGATGTGGAAAAGCTTCGTAAACAGCTTGAAGAAGCTCATCTTCCTGAAAATGTCTATAAGAAGGCTTTGGAAGAATTACAAAAGTATGCAAATACATCTAATCAAATGGCTGAAGCTGGTGTAATTAGATCTTATTTAGATTGGATTATCAACTTACCTTGGTATAAGGCATCTGATGATAATAATGATTTAGCTGATGTAACATCTAAGCTAGATAAGAATCATTATGGTCTTGAGAAGGTTAAAGATAGAATTATTGAATATTTAGCTGTTAAGATGATGACTGGACATAATCCATCAACTATCATTTGTTTTGCCGGTCCTCCAGGAGTAGGTAAAACTTCATTAGCCAAATCAATTAGTGAAGCTTTAGGAAGAAAGTTCGTTAAGCAATCACTAGGTGGTGTTAGAGATGAAGCTGAAATTAGAGGTCATAGAAGAACTTATATTGGTGCCTTACCTGGTAGAATTCTAAAGGGTATGAAGGATGCTGGCACAGTAAATCCTGTATTCCTATTAGATGAAATAGATAAGATGACAGCTGATTATAGAGGAGATCCAAGTGCTGCAATGCTTGAGGTATTAGATCCTGAACAAAATAAATTCTTCAGTGATAACTACCTTGAAGAGCCTTATGATCTATCTCAAGTTATGTTTATTACAACAGCTAATGATATTTCAGGTATTCCTGGTCCATTAAGAGATCGTATGGAAATAATAGAATTATCAAGCTATACTGAAATTGAGAAATTCAATATTGGATTTAAGCATTTATTACCTAGAAACTTAGAAGAACATGGCTTAAAGCCTGAACAAATAACTATAACTGATGAAGCTATGTATGAAATTATTAGATCATACACAAGAGAAGCTGGTGTACGTGAATTAAATCGTATGATAGCTGCACTTTGTAGAAAAGCAGTTAGAAAGATTTTAACTGAAAAGGTTGAATCAGTTAAATTTGATGTTGCAGATCTAGAAAAGAATTTAGGTAAGATTAAATTCACTAATAATAAGAATCGTAATGAAAATCAAATTGGCATTGTTACAGGCTTAGCTTGGACACAATTTGGTGGAGATACATTAGATATCGAAGTTACTACATATCCTGGTAAGGGTGGCTTATTATTAACTGGTAAGCTTGGAGATGTTATGAAAGAATCAGCCCAAGCAGCATTCTCATATGTAAGACATAATGCTAAAGATTTAGGAATTGATGAAGAAGTATTCCAAAAGTGCGATGTACATATTCACGTTCCTGAGGGTGCAACTCCAAAGGATGGTCCATCTGCAGGTGTTACACTTACTACCGCATTAGTTTCTGCCCTAGCTAACAAGCCAGTTGATTGTCATATTGGTATGACAGGTGAAATCACTTTAAGAGGTGCAGTATTACCTATTGGTGGTTTAAGAGAAAAATCAATTGCTGCTCATAGAAGTGGTCTAACAAAGATCTTTATTCCTATTGAAAATGAAAGAGATATCGAAGATATCCCTGAGGAAGTAAGAAAGGATCTTGAAATTAAACCAGTTACTCATGTATCTGAAATTCTAAACGCAGTATTTTAAAATTAAAATCCTTGAGCCCTAGTGCTTAAGGATTTTTTTGTTTTTCAATTCAATTGACTTTTATAAAAAAAATTTATATAATTTATATATCATATAAACGATTTTTATAAGAGGGTATTTTATGGTTGATCAAAAGCTTATAACTTTCTTGACGCTTTTAGAGGAAAAGAATTATACAAAGACAGCACAAAAATTATATATTACTCAGCCTTCAGTAACTTATCATATTCAAAGTATTGAAAAGGATTATGGTATTACTCTTTTTGAAAATGCCAAAACATTTGAATTAACTGAAGAAGGTAAGGCAATGCTAGAATATGCTAAAAATTGTCTTATTGCGGATAAAGAGCTTTTAAATAATTTTAAAAAATCAAAAGAAAATCAATTTTTAGAAATAGGCTTTACTAATACATTAGCCGGAACTAAGAATTTAAATTCTATTTTTGGGTTTGCTTTAGAAAATAATTTATTCTTTAACTGTTCATCTGCACACCATAATATAATTATTGATAAAATTAAAACTGGTGAATTAGATTTTGGTATTATTGATCATAATTTTTATGATGAAAAGCTAGAATCAATTACTTTATCTCAAAATAATATTATTTTAGTTTGTGATCCTAATGGAAAATATAAAGGCGTTAATAGAATAACAAGGGAAAACCTTCAAAATGCAATTTTAGTTATGGGCAATGTTGAATCTGGATTATATGATAGTACTATAACAGCTTTTAAAAATAAAAATATTAAGCTTAAAAATAATACGATTTTAAAATCTGATAGTGCTAATTTAATTATCAACCTAGTTAAGAATTATGATGGTATAGGATTTGTGTATGAAAGTACTGTAGATGATGAAATTGAAAAGGGATCGTTAAAGAAACTAGAAATCCTAAATTTCAATCCTTATCAAAATGTATATTTAATATATAGTAAGGCATCTAATCTATTTAAGAAAAAACAATTATTTATAGAAAGACTTAAAAAGAATAAAGAGGTTTAATATGAAAATATTTTATGAAGATAATCATATAATAGTAGCATATAAGCCTAAGGGCATATTATCTCAAGCCGATGGCTCTGGTAAAAAAGATATGCTTACTTTATTAAAAGAATATATAAAAGTAAAATATAATAAGCCTGGTAATGTCTATTTAGGTTTAGTTCATAGACTAGATACTAACACAAGTGGTATTATGGTTTTTGCGAGGACCTCTAAAGGGGCATCAAGATTATCTGAATCTGTTAGAAACCATGAACTTAAAAAGAAATATATTGCCACTGTTGAAGGTATTATAAATAATAAGGATTATATAGAATTAGAATCTTTTATATTAAAAAATGAATTAGAAAGAAAATCATATATTGATAAAAATGGTCAACAGGCAATTTTAAGATATAGATTATTATCTAATTATAAAATAGGTAATCAGGATGTATCTGATATTGAAATAGATTTAAAAACAGGTAGATTTCATCAAATAAGATGTCAAATGGCATCCATTGGACATCCACTATATGGTGATAGAAAATATGGTAGTAAAAATAATATAGATGAAAATGATTTTCCACTTGAAGCATATTATTTATCATTTCCTCATCCAACTACCAAAGAAATTCTTGAATTTAAAACTAAGGAGAATGTTTAATGAAGTTAAATTTAGTTATTAATAACGCAATTGATGCTAAAAACATTAGTGGCGTACATAATTCAAATATAAAGATGATAGAAGACTATTATAAGGTTGAAATAGGAATTAATGGTTCTAGTATTGTTGTTAATACTGAAGATGAACATATTATTTCATTATTAGAATCTATATTTTCTATTTTATTAAAAATGTCATCTTTATCGTTAAAGATAGCTCCAAGAGACGTTTTATATATAATAACTATTGCTGAAAATAATAAGGAACAAGATTATTTAGATTTTATAGAATATAGAAAACCCATTTGTCATAATCTATATAATAAACCAATATATGCTAAAACATTAAAGCAAGATGAATATATTAAATGTATCCAAAAGAAGGATTTAATATTTTCTATAGGTGCGGCAGGTACAGGAAAGACATATTTAGCAGTATGTTATGCTGTATCTGAATTAAAGAAAGGTCATATTGAAAAAATTATTTTAACGAGACCAGCAGTAGAAGCTGGTGAATCATTAGGTTTTTTACCTGGTGATTTAAAAGAAAAAGTAGATCCTTACTTAAGACCTTTATATGACGCACTATATGATATGCTAGGAATTGAAAATGTTACTTCAATGATTGAAAAGCAAATTATTGAAATAGCACCTTTAGCATATATGAGAGGTAGAACTCTAGAAAATGCATTTATCATATTAGATGAAGCACAAAATGCAACTATAGATCAGCTAAAGATGTTTTTAACAAGATTAGGTTTTAATTCTAAAATGATAGTTACTGGAGATATTTCACAAGTAGACCTACCTAATTCGAAAAAATCAGGTTTAAAGGTTAGTGCTAATTTATTAAAAGGACTAGATGAGGTTGGCTTAATAATCTTCGAGAAAAACGATGTTGTAAGACATCCATTAGTTGCGAAAATAATCGATAGATTTGAAAAATTAGAAGAATAAAAGTAAAGCGTTTTTAGAATTTTAACTAAAAAAATGCATAAAATTTCATTAATGGATATAAAAAGTGCCTTTTTTCTCGCAAAAAGTGGCACTTTTTTAATTTTTTTGCTTGATTTCATAAAATAATAAGAATAAAATAAAATTATAATATTATGTAAAAAAGGAGATGTTATTTTGAAAGAGAACTTTGTTAAGACATATTTCAAGACATTTGGCTTTTTCACTTTCTTGTTATTTGTTGCACTTTTCGTAGGTATTGGTATTCTTGGTTATACTTACCCACAATTTGTAGGAACAACAGTTAGTGAAATTTTAAAGGGTGTATTGTTAGTATTATTCCCATGCCTTGCTGTCGTTGGATTATCAAAGCTTAAATCAGAAAAAGTAGGATTACTTGATTTCCTACGAGTAGTTGCTTTTGTATCAAGTATTACATTATTAGTTATGGGAATTGTTGCTAAGACAATAGATACATTAGGATATGTATTCTATATCGCTTCAGCAGTATTATTCTTAATTGAAATCTGCTTTAGATTTAAATATGCAGATGATCAATCAGGAGATGCATCATTTAAAAATTATTTTGGTGCTTTAGCTGGAACATATAATCCATTAATTATCTTAATTATCGCAGTTGTTTTAGCTGTAGTTGCATCTTTATTATTAAAGAATGGTCAATTAGGTCAATGGTTCGGTGCATTTGCTAAGAATAAGTTTATCGTATTCGGTATTGCAATTGGTGGTTTAGCTATGATGCTAATCCCAGCATTAGATAGAAATGCAGAAGTATCATTACTTGACTTATTAGTTGCATCTATTTTCGTTGCATCTGTATATTTAACATTCGTTGCTATTACATTTGTATCTAGAAAAGAATTATTAGCAATCATGATTGTTGTAGTTGCAACAGCTGGTATCTTATTATTAAGAGCTGTATCTTATAGTAAGGGTAAAGGTTATGATAACCCTGCTCATAAGGTTAGAACATATTTCAAACAAACTTATGAAACATATGATCCAACATTTGCTTTAACTGTTGGTGGTCTATTTGTATTATTCTTTGGTTTAGCATATGCATGTGCTATTAGAAAGAATCCTATTTCAATTAGATTTGGTATGAATGGCAATGGTGTTACTGCTTATTCAATTTTCGCAATTGCAGTTGCAGTCATCTTATTATTATTAATTTGTATTTTCAGAAAGTTAAAATCTACAAAGATTGAAAAAGTTGACTGGGTATTAATTCCATTATTCTTTGGTAGTGCTTCAGCAATCACTACTGTAATTTGTACAGCAATCGCTGATAGATTTGATTTATTCACTAAGAATACATTATTAATGGTTGCATTAATTGTAATTGGTGTTGTATTCTTTATTACATGTATCGTTCAATTCATAAGACTAAGAAACTTTGACCCAGTATATGCATTAGTTTCTGATAAGCCAATGCCAACAACTGAGGAAGAGGCTGTAGAAGAAAAAGTTGAAGAAGAGGCTGAAGAAGAACAACAACCTGAAGAGCCTGCTGATCCATTCGCATTAACTGAAGAAGATGAAGAAATCTATGAATCAGTTTATGGTAAGGATGAAGAAGAAGTTGAAGAAGAGGTTGTTGAAGAAGAACCTCAAGAAGAAGTTGTTTATGAAGAAGTAGTTGAAGAAGAACAACCTGAAGAAGTTGTTTATGAAGAAGTTGTCGAAGAAGTTCCTGCTGAGGAAGAAGTAGTTGAAGAAGAACAACCTGAAGAAGAGGAAGAAGCTGAAGACGAAGTAGATGAATATGCTGGTGAGCCTGAAGAAGAAGTTGAAGAATTACCAGTAACTAAGGAATCTGAAGTTATCGTTCAAGACTTCCAAATCGTTGATGAAGAAGGTAAACCTAAGAAGATTAAGAGAAGATTCAATTCTAAGATGATGTTTGCTCCTTATGAAACTAAGGAATATTATAATGAAATTAAGAATTATCTAGAAATGTATAGAGCAAAAGGTAGACAATCTGCTAGATGTGAAACATTCAGATATAAAGGTTTAGTTGCTAAGGTTGCATTAGGTGGTAAG
>JAFRXJ010000010.1 GCA_017441525.1 Acholeplasmatales bacterium
AGCGTTAATCCTGAGCCAGGATCAAACTCTCCAAAAAAAATTCTATTTTTGTTTGTTTAATGCTTTTGCTCAATTCTTAAATCGAATTGTTGTTTGTAATTAACAATACGTTTATTTCGTCATATATAGTTTTCAAAGACTCAAACTCGCATTCAATATAAATATTGACGCGAATAATATAATATCACTAAACAACTTCTATGTCAACGATATTATATTAAATAAGATGGTGGTCAGGGCTGGTTTCGAACCAGCGAACCCTAGGGAGCAGATTTACAGTCTGCCGCGTTTAGCCTCTTCGCTACCTGACCATATTTATATGCGCTGTTTAATGTCAGTGCTTATTTAGTATATCATTATAAAAAATTAATGTCAACAAGAATTTTTTGTTTTTTTTAACTTTTTTATAAGAAAATTGAAACAAAGAAAAAACGGCTAGATTTAGCCATTTATTTCTTGATTTTTTTATCTAATTCATAAGAGGCAAGCATAATAACTCTTTTACATTTTTGACACTCTAATTTGATGTCTGCACCAACCCTAATTACCTTCCACTCATTACATCCACAAACATGTGGTTTTTTTGTTTTAATTATCTCATTTAAAGTATACATTATAGTGGATTCTTCTTTATCTTAGAAAATTCTCTTGGGTATTTATTTGGTGCACTTTTTATCTTTTCAATAACTATTATTTCTCTCTTGCCTGCATCCCCTGGAAGTTCTGCCTCTATTATCTTAGAAACTTTACCACCAAGTACCTTAATTGCGTTTTCGGCTTCATCTAATTCTTCTTTAGCTATTTGACCCTTCATTGCAATAAAATGACCACCAACCTTAACTAGTGGCATACAAAGCTCAGCTAACACATTTAATCTAGCTACTGCTCTTGCTGTAACATAATCAAATGATTCTCTTTTTTCTTTTACATAATCTTCTGCTCTAAAATGAAATGCATTAACATTATTTAGACCTAAATCTTTTACTAAATCATTTAAGAAATTAATTCTTTTATTTAGGGCATCAATAATACAAACATTTGCATTATTAGATACAATTGCTAAAGGAATAGATGGAAACCCAGCCCCTGATCCTACATCTAATATAGAATAAGGCTTTGTATCATCTATGGCTTTTAAAATGAATAACGAATCTAAAAAATGCTTAATATAGACATCATCATGTTCAGTAATAGATGTTAAATTCATGTATTCATTTACTTCAACAAGCTTTGAATAATATAATTCAAATTTATTTAATATATCATCATTACATGAAATATTAAGCTTTTCAAGCTCATTATTAAAATCCATTTTAATGCCCCTTTCTATTCATTTTCTCAATATATACAACTAATACAGAAATATCTGCTGGATTAACACCACTAATTCTAGATGCTTGTCCGATATTTAATGGCTTAATCTTCTTTAATTTTTCTCTAGCCTCTAAGGCAATATTATCTACATCATCATAATTTATTTCTGAAGGTATTTGCATGTTTTCAAAATTATTCATTCTTCTAGCTTGTTCTTTAGCTTTTAGAATATAGCCTTCATATTTAAAATTAATTTCAACCTGTTCTAATATTTCATCAATATCATCAAAATCTATATCAAGAACAACATTAGAAGCCTCTAATAATTCTTTAATAACATCATAATTTATTTCAGGTCTCTTAATTAAATTATATAATGACATACTTTCATTTAATTCAGTTGAATTATATTTAACAATAATACTATTTGCAATTTCTTTTTTAATCTTAATACTCTTAAAATCAACTAAAAGCTTTTCAATTGCTTCTTTCTTCTTTGTTAATCTATTATGCTGTTGTTCTGAGATAGTACCAGCATTATATCCATATTCTCTTAATCTTAAATCAGCATTATCATGTCTTAATAATAATCTATATTCAGCTCTAGATGTTAAAAGTCTATAAGGCTCATCAGTTCCTTTAGTAACTAAATCATCAATCATTACTCCAATATATGCTTCATCTCTTGATAAAATAAGTGGATCCTTGCCTTTTATTTTAAGTCCGGCATTGATACCTGCAATAATACCTTGTCCTGCAGCCTCTTCATATCCTGATGTACCATTAATTTGACCGGCAGTAAATAAATTCTTAATTACCTTAGTTTCAAGGCTTGGCCATAATTCTAATGGATCAATTGCGTCGTATTCAATTGCGTATGAATATCTAACTACTTCACAGTTTTCAAGGCCTGGCAAAAGTCTTATCATCTTATCTTGTACATCAACAGGCATTGATGTTGAAAAACCACCAATATATGTTTGGTCTAGTTCTAAAGATTCTGGCTCATAAAAGATTTGATGTCTATCTTTATCTTTAAATCTTACGATTTTAGTTTCAATAGATGGACAATATCTTGGGCCAACACCTTTGATAACTCCACCATACATAGATGATTCATCAAGATTATCTAATATTAATTTATGAATATCTAAATTAGTATATGTTAGATGACAAGGAATATTAACATTTAATAATGAATCATAGCCCTTATCAAAACTATAATGCCATACCTTCTCATCGCCATTTTCAATACTAGCTTTAGAAAAATCTATTGTAGATGCTTTAATTCTTGGAGGTGTACCTGTTTTTAATCTTTGAATTGTAAATCCAAATCTTCTTAAGGCTTCACTAATACCTTTAGTAGTTCTTTGGCCATCAGGACCTTCTTGGCTAGTCCAATGTCCTCTTAAGATTCTAGAATCTAGGTATGTACCAGTTGTTAAAATAACACATTTAGCTAGAATTTCTTCTTTATCTTCAAATATAACACCTTTAATAGTTTTATTTTCTTCTATTAAATCTGTTACATATCCTTCTTTTAATTCTAAATTTTCTAAAGAGCTTAAATATTTATGCATTTCCCTTGGATATAATAATTTATCCTCTTGAAATCTTAAAGCCCATACGGCAGGTCCTTTAGATCTATTTAGCATCTTAGTTTGAATTTGACATAAATCAGCATTCTTCCCCATATATCCACCTAGGGCATCTATTTCTCTTACTACTACACCCTTGGCAGGTCCACCAATTGATGGATTACATGGCATTGAACCTAGCATGTCTAAATTACCACTTATTAACATTGTTTTTAAACCCATTTTACTAGTGGCAATTGCGGCCTCACATCCAGCATGACCACCACCAACTACGATTATGTCAAACATTATTATCACCTATTATATTTACAATACTTTTAAATAATACCACTTTAAGGGAGACTTAACAACAATTGACTGAATTTTTTTTGTATGTTATAATAAAAAAAAATGATTGTCTATTCTAAATTTTAATACTTTATATAAATATAAACTGTTTAAATATAAATATAAACTGTTTAAGATTGGAGGTGGAAGCTATGAAAAAACAAAATATGGATGAAATTTTAAAATTATATAATGATTTTATTTTTTTCGTTGATACTGATAGTCAAATTGTAGAATCAGTTATGGATGGAAAAGACATATTAGGTGAAAATTTAGGATATGAAGAATTCAGTAATCTATTTAGAAATCACTTTGAGTTAACAGAAGCTTCTGCCGCTAAAATGTTAAGATTCTTAACACAACTAAAAATAGGAAATGATGAAATATTTTCATTTGAAGTTAAATATGATCTAGAATCAGGTGAAAAGCTTCCAATGATTGTTAAAGGAAAGAGAATTAGTCAATCAACTGCCTTATTATCATTTTTATCTGGAAGAAAGGTTCTTAATAAAGAGACTGATGGCTTAACTAAGCTATATACAGTTGATGCATTAAAACCACTAATTCGAAATGCAACTCAACAACAAATACCAATCGCACTTCTTCTATTTGATATTGATAATTTCCAAGAATATAACCAAAAATATGGAAATATTTATGGAGATATATTATTAGTTGAAACTGCAGCTGCGATTAAAAAGGTTGTAAAAACAAATGGATATATCGCTAGAGAATCTGGAGATAGATTCTTAATTATGTTATATGTTGAAAATGATTATGATCTTATCCATGCAGCCTGTACAAATATCAGAAACTCCGTTATGGATTTAACAAACCATAATGTTAAACAAGCAAATATTACTGCCACTATTGGATGCGTAGGCTCACCAAGAGATGGTGATGATTTTGACCTTTTATACAAAAAGGCATTTATGGCACTTCAAAGAGGTAAGAGAAAAGGTAGAAACTGCTTCATAATTTATTTTGAAGATAAATGTGGTAAGGCAGATGATTTTATATTACCTGAAGCTAAATTTGATTATTCTACTTCTACTACTTCAAATTTCAACATTGTAGCCGGAGTATATGAAATAATTAATAGAAATAATTCAAAAGATGAAAATATTAGAGATGCCTTATCTCTAATTGGAACATATTTCTTATTAGACAGAATTAATTTCTTTATATTAAATCCTGAAATAATGGATATAATTAGAATCCATTCATGGCATAACCCAATGATACCTGAAAGAAAAATAAAAATTAATCAGACACATCTAGAGCCATGGCATAAAACATATAATAATTTAGGTATGGTAAAGCTTGTTCAAGTTGATTCTAATAAAGATTTACCTATTTATGATATTTTAAAACAAGATGATATATCAGCACTTCTTGCGATAGATTTATTATATACAAATATTGAAGTTGGTCTATTAAGATTTGAAATGGCAAATTCTAATAGATTCTGGACAACTGATGAGATTGCCACATTAAATCTTATTTCTAAATTATTTGCGATATTTATCTACAAGGAATATGAAAAAGATGTATTTGAAAAGAATTTATCACACGATAAATTAACAAATCTTTATAATTATTCAAAATGGCTAGATTTAACATATGAATATTTATATGATAATTCAAATCCTGAATATGCAATTATCCGCTTCTCATTTTTAAATTTCATGCATCTTGGTGATGTATTAGGAGCTGAAGCTTGTAACGAGGTTTTAAAAACTGCAGCTAACGCATTAAGAGAATATTCAACTGAAAATGAGATATATTGTAGAACAACTGAAGATAGATTCATTATAATAACTTTTAACACTAACGAAAATTATATTACTGATTATATAGAAAAGATCGCTAAATATGTTGATGATAATTATAAATATGGATATCATTTCATATTAAAAGCTGGTGTTTGTATTAACGATGGTAAAGATTCATTAACTGAAACAATTGATAAAGCTAATGTAACAAGAAAGAATGCTCTAAATATAGATGAAGATATCTTATTCTTCTCTGATGAATTCTATGAAAAACAAAAGATTAGAAACGAATTAGAAAAACATCAAAATGAAGCATTAAAAAATGGTGAATTCTTATTATATCTACAACCTAAGATTGATACAAAGAATAATAAGATAGCTGGTGCTGAAGCATTAACTAGATGGAAGTATAATCATGAAAAGATGATATTCCCAGATACATTCATTCCACTATTTGAACAAAATGGATTTATTAAGGAATTAGATTTACATGTATTTGAAAATGTATGTAAATTCCAAAAAAGTGTAATTGATTCTGGTAATGAACCAGTTACTATTTCTGTTAACTTATCAATGTATCAAACTAATTTCGATGAATATTTAGAAAAGATTAATGAAATAAAGGATAAATATAATGTTCCTGCTAAATATTTAGAAATTGAAATAACAGAAAGTACATATGTTAAGAACAATAATAATGTTAAGATATTAATGGATAAGCTTCATAAAAATGGATATCAAATATCTATGGATGATTTTGGCACAGGCTATTCTAACCTTTCTTCTCTTGCAACATTTGATTTTGATATGATAAAGCTTGACAAGAACTTCTGTTCTAACAAAGAAAATGTAAAAGAAAGAACAATATTAGAGTTCGTTGTTAGATTAGCTAAGAGCTTAAATATTAAAGTATTATGCGAAGGTGTAGAAACTAAAGAATTAGTAGATTTCTTAAGAGATATTGGATGTACATTAATCCAAGGCTACTACTTCGATAAGCCTATGCCTGCCGAAGATTTAAAGAAAAAATATCTAACAAAGTGAAAACATAAGGTCATGGAATCCATGACCTTTTTATTTTGAAATTATTTATAAAATTCTACATGACCTGAATGAGTATGATACATTGCCCCTACTATTTTTAGGTCATCTTTTAATTTTTCTTTTATAATTTCACTTGATTTAATTTTATTAATTGTGTTTAAAACATTGATTTTAGCTGCATTAGTATTATCTTTCTCGCCTTTAATTGCAAATTGAATTTCTTTTATAATTGATGAAATATAATTAGAATGAGAATCTTCAATAGCACTATGAATAGCACCACACATTGTATGTCCCATAACAACTATTAATTTACAGTTTAAATGATCAATTGCATATTCAATAGAGCCCATACCAAAGTCAGCTACTACATTTCCTGCAAGTCTAATGACAAATAAATCACCAATGCCTGCCATAAATATACTTTCAGGAATAACTCTTGAATCTGAACAAGTAACTATTACAGCATATGGGTTTTGTCCATGTTTATGAGTATGTAATCTTTTTTCTAATGATATATCTCCTAAATGGTTCTTTTCAGAATTAATATATGCTTCATTTCCTTCCTTTAACCAACTAAGAGCTAAATTGGGACTAACAATCATTTTTGTTTGCCATCCCACATTCCATGTAGATTACAGTATGCATATGCATTAACGAATTCATCATCTTCTAAAACAAAGATTGCCTTTGGTTCATCACCAGGCTTTAAGTTCTTTCTTTGTACGCCTTTTTTAGTTTCTATTTCAACGAATTCAATATAATGCTTTTCTTCCATAGGATGGATTACTGATCCTACAGTAACAATTACCTTATTACCTTTTATTTCAACCTGTGGAACATGCTTTTCTACTGAAGCATCAATGCTTCTTACTTTTATTTCTTCTAAATCTACATTTCCATTAATTGCTTCAACAATTTTTCCTGAAACTTTATAAAAATACACTTTTATCTCCTCCTTAAAATCATTTTATCATTTCTAATAGTTTCTCTTTTAAATATTCATATCTAGTTTTCTTTTCTGTTTTTACAAAATGAACATCTCTAGATTGAATAACTACTTTATTATAATTTAATTTATTAGGTAAAAACTGTTCACTAGTTAAATCAAATACATAATCACCAACAACATTAAAGCAATGGAAATTACCATCCTCTAATGCTATACCATAAACATCTCCACCAAATATATCTTGAGCTAAAAATGCTGATATAGAACATTGACCTTTAGTTTTATTATTAGGACTCCATTCATCTCTCATTCTAGGAGCACATGTATCCTTGCACCATATTTTAGATAAATAATCATATAACACAAATGGATTAGATATCTTATTAAACTCTTTATTAATTGGTTTAATATTAATAGCACCAACTTCATAAAAATTATATTTCATACTATGTCCTCCTTTTTTAAAAGAAAAGGGGTTAAAAAGCCCCTATTCAATGTCCTTTAATTCTAGTTTTCTATAATATAGCTCTAAAGCTAAAGTATGGGCAAAATTACTTAAAATATCTATATCTAGGTTTTGCCAAATTCTACCACTTGGGTTACAACATATATCAGCTCTTAAGAAGCCAAATGATGTATCATGTGTTTTAATTTCTACCCAATATGTAGAATAAATATTTTGTTCCTTTAATGGATTAGCTATTTCTTCATTTAGATTATCATCAATATGATTTTTATAGAATATTCCTGTGAAGGCATTTAATCCTTTTTGCATAACATCATATGATAGTGGTTTAAAATCTCGTAATTTACATATTGGATGGAAATATTCAAAATATAAATTATTTTCATCTGCCAAACATAAATGATCAATCATGAAGAAGCTACCAACATAGTTAATAGCATCTGAAATACCAGTTCTTAATTCATCTTTAGTTAGCTTAGTATATATTAATGAATAAATATATGTAGAGCTTACAACTTTGTCTCTTTCAGTCTTTAAATTAATATTTGCATGTTTTTCCTTAAGGTAAATAATGAAACAGTTTCTTCCCTTCATTTTACCTCTATATAATGCTTTATCAGCTAATTCAAATAAACCATCAATATTAGTTGAATCCATTGGGAATCTAGCACATCCCATAGTAACTGTCATTGATAATTCATTTAAATCCCTACTCTTCAATTTCTTAGTACATTCATTCATTTCATGCCATAGCTGCCATACATCATCATATTCTACAACGTTAGGGCCAACCATAATGAATTCGTCTCCACCATATCTTCCAAGAACGCCTCTATCACCTAAAATAGCACCAATTCTTTGTGATATTTCATATAAGGCTCTATCTCCTGTTTGGTGACCAAATCCATCGTTAACATACTTGAAATTATCAACATCTAATATACATAGATTAAAGGGAATATTTTTACTTATTAATAATTCAATATATGAGAAAATAACATTTCTATTATAAACCTTTGTTAACATATCTGTCTCATTATATTTATCTTCAAAAAATTCTTCAAATAACATAAGTTTATCTCCTTATTAAATTATACAAAATAGTATCTTATATAAATATAATACCCTAAAATGATTAAAAAATCAATCTAAGAGGACAAAAAAGAGGGATATCATCCCTCTTATTCTTGTTTATTATCTTCAGATTCTAAAGTTTCTTCTTTAGTATCTAATTCTTTTTTGTTTTCTTGATTTTCTTCATTATTAGCTTCTTCTGTATTATTTACTTTATTAGCTTTTAATTTAGCTAATTCTTCTTCTAATACTTGTTTTCTTAATTCATCTAATAATTGTTCTTTCATATCTTCATTTTGTTTTTTTGCATCATCAATCTTTTTCTTAGTTATTAATTGGAATGTTTGGATACCGATCATAATAACAAAGATAATTATTAATATTGAATAGATGATAAATGGATTAATACCACTTGAAAAAATATTCATAAAGCCTAACCCTGTTATATACTTTCCATATACTAGATTTTTTGTTACAGGAATTGTATCAGTCTTATTACCATTATTATCACCCATAGTTATTAAATAATCAGTTTCACCATTTGGATTAACTATGTTAGTAGCATCTGCATATCTAGATGATGTTTCAACTAATTCTCCATTAGAAACTTTTCCAATTACTCTATGAATAATATATTTAGATTCTTTTGAATTATAGTAAACAATAATATCATCAATCTTACAATCTTTATATGATACATATCCAAATAAAACATATGATTTAGTTTCTATTACTGGTTCCATTGATCCTGTAGGTACATAAGATACTGATAACCCAAATACTCTTGGTGGTCTTTTATTAGACGTACCAATAATTACCTCTGTAACAATGTAAATACATAAAACTAAGGCTACCATACCTATAATATAGGATATGATAGCTTTAATGTTTTTCTTTTTATTATCTTCAGCCTTTTTAGCCATTATTCATCAAGACCATTCTCTTTAAATAATGCTTCTAGCTCATCATCTGATAAATTCTCTAAATCATCGCCAGAAGATGATGCAGAAGGTCTCTTTTCTTCAACAGGCTCAGCTGGTTTAGCTTTTGGTTTTAAGCTAATCTTTGGCTTCTTAGGAGCCACAGGCTCTGGTGCTGTTTCTGGAGCCTTAGCTTCTTCATCAGCAATTCCATTTTCTGCCATAAGCTTATCTAATTCTTCGTCAGATAAATTATCTAAGTCGTCATTACCTGAAGCAGGTATTTCTTCAACTGGTTCTTCAATAACAGGCTCCGAAACTTCCTCAACTGGAGCTTCTTCAATAGGTGCAGCCTCTTCTTGAGGTGCTTCCTCTTGAGGTTCTACTACCTCTGGAGCTGGAGTTTCTTCTACTGGCTCTTCTACAGTATTTTCAGGCTCTTGAGCTGATGCTTCTTCCTTTGGCTCTTCTTTCTTCTTTGGTTTTAAAGAAATAGAAGGCTTCTTTTCTTTTGGTTTAGAATCATCATCTGATAATCCTTGTAAATCAGAATTTGCATCTGATTTCTTAGGAGCTGCCTTTTTAACACCAGGTTTTGCTGGTTTAATAGGTTCTTCATCAGGTGAAGATGATAAATCATTAAATCCAAATCCATCTTGATTCATTAAAGCTTCTAATTCATCAGCAGTCATATCCTCAATTGACTTATTTTCATCAACTTGAGGCTTAGCAGCTTCAGGCTCTGGTTCTGGTTTCTTCTTCTTAACAACTTTCTTCTTAACAGGCTTGTTAGCTTCAGCATCTTGAGCAGCTAATTGTTCACCTAATAAGTCGTTAGCAGCCATTAATTCTGCTAATTCTTCATCTGTTAAGTCATCATATTCATCCTTACGACGAACTGGTGCAGCACTTGCTTGAGCATCTTTTTGTGCCATAGCAATAGCTTCGGCCTCTCTCTTCTTAGCATCTTCACGAAGTTGCTTAAGATAATCACGCTTCATTTCAGCAAGAGGTGCCATAATCTTATTTCTTTCCTTAATTTCAGGAGATAATTCATTTTCTTTAATTTGAGCTTCACGCTTTTCTTTCTCAATTGCCTTTTGTTTATCAAGAGCATCCTTTTCAAGCTTACGCTTTCTAGCATTTTCTTTTCTTTCACGTTCAATTTGAGCAAGACGCTTAGCTTCTTCTCTTTGACGCTCACGCTCTTCACGCTCACGGTCCTTTTGTTCTTTAATCTTAATCTTATCCTCTAGTTTAGAAAGAAGCTTTTCAATTCTCTTTTCTTCCTTACCCATACGAGCAATATTCATTTGTTTAGCTTGACGTACAATCTTAAAAATCATCATTCTACGTCTTGCGAACTCTAATTGCTCATATAAATCCTTTGATTCTAATTCTTCATCAGCAACACCAAAGGCAGTTGGATAGATTTGATCTAGCATATCTAACATTTGACGATATACAACTCTGACTGATTCATTAAACTTATTACCTGTTCTTTGTAAACCATCTAAAGATGCTTCAAAGAATTTAGCTGTTTGAGATAATAATGCTTCATTCATTGTATAATCTTCAAGCTTCTTAGTATCAGCTTCGAAATTTAATTCAATCTCTAAATCCTTATTTTCCTCAGGTTTTGGAGCTTTAATTTGTTGTAGTTTCTTTGATGCATAAATACCATCAATACCACGGTTTTTAATAAATGATGTTAAAGCTAGAGCCATACATGCATTAATATCTTTATCAAAGATCTTTGAATATTTATATGCTTTTTCTTTAACATCTACATTTGTAGCAATTGAATCTACTCTATCTAGATATAACCAAAGTCCATAACATAACTTGAAATCTGGGTTATGTAGGATAATGTTTGTTTTCATAATTGGAGGTAGGACATCTCTAGCTTTAGCAAGAGCACGCATGAATTCAGTACCCTTTAAACCAGCGATATCTTGTCTTACCTGTAATAATCTGTTGAATTGTTCTCTTGTTGTTTCAACATCAGCTGTTAAGTCATTTTTAATTTGAATATCTAAATCAATTGTAACCTCTTGACCAGAAACCATGAATGTATTTTTAACATCTAGCTTATCAGTTTCAAAAGATTCTAGAGATACCTTCATTACCTCATAACGTCTTTCAACGAATTGATCTAGTCTCTTAACTAATGATTTGATAAATCTATTTTCATAGATTGCAAGTTCATCCTCTGCGAAGGTAGTTAATACCTTAGAAGGTATTACATTATCTTCTGTTACTTGCTTAATAAAGTGAGTATGAGAAGCTAAATGGCGTACTGTTTCACTACTTGTTTTCTTTGCCTTTTCAACCTGAACAACATCATTTTCATAACGGATACTTCTCTTTGGATCACGCATTATCTTTAAAATCGCAGGATATACGGATTCAATAGTATCTAGGAATGACATATCAAAATTTCTAATTTCTGATTGTGTCTTATTGAAAACTGATTTTTGACCACCCTTAACTCTTTGTAGGATATAACTACCATAGGGGTCATTCATTGTATCATTTTCAACTTCGGCATATATTTTGGCATAGTAGTTTGTTAATTCATCAGTATTAAAATTTCCCTTTGCCATAAAATACCTCCCTTATACAATAAGATGGGTTAAATTGATTAACCCATCTTTAATTGTGATTTAAATTATTGCATCTTCTTTAAGTCTTGGATAAATGCCTTAGATACCTTGAATTCTTCTTTACCGAATAGACGATCTAGCATTAATGTTAATTCATCTAATTCAGTCTTTAAGAATGCTAGGTTTAACATTTCGAATTTTCTTAAAATCTTAAATGCAAGCATGTAGTCTAATCCTTCGAACTCAGTAAATCCACATGCCATGTATACTGGAACGAATAATTTGATTTGCTTCATAATACGGTTACCGAATGCAATCTTGAATTTCTCTTGAATGAAATCATCAAGTTCCTTGAATGCACGGTCAGCCATTTCACTTAGGTTAAATCCTGATTGGATACGTTTAAACATATCATCAAGATATTCATATGTCATTGAAATATTATCAGTATATGGTGCATCAATATATTCTGCCTTCTTATTGATAGCGATTGGTGTAGCACGGTCATATACCTTATCTGTAATTGTGAATGTAGAGTCATCTTTGTTTGCTGTACCAACGAACCAAACGTTTTGTGGAATTAATACCTTACCATTGATAAGGTTCTTTGGATCTCTAGGCTCTGAAATTGGAACGATATCGATCTTCCATTCATTTGGATCTGGCATTTCCATTACTGATAGGAATTCAGCAAAGTAATATTCAACTCTGGCTAAGTTCATCTCATCTAGAACTACAATATTAATTGTATCTGAATAAGAACAAGCATATACAGCTCTTAAGAAGTCTGTTTCATTAAATCTCTTAGTAAATTCGTTTAGGTAACCTAATAACTCAGCACGGTCACGCCATGATGGTTGTACTGAAATGATTGATGTATCATTTTGGAAGAATTTACCCATAGCATAAGGTAATGATGTTTTACCTGTACCTGAAATACCTTCTAGAATCATTAGTTTTGTTGTAGCCATACCAGCAAAGAATCTAGCTATAATGTCTCTTGTATAGTATAGATGTAATTGTGATGCTGCATAATTAATGAATCTATCAACTAAATCAGCCATATCTAACATATCAGATTGGTTCATAACTGTAATCTTTGGATTTTCAGCTGCGAATTGGTCTACTTGGATAAGCTTAGAGAATCTTGACTCATTATCGCCTTTCTTCTTTCCGCCTTGACCTTCATAATCTACAGCACCTTGACTACCTGCGCCAATTTGAGATACTCTCATTGCTAAAATCTTATTCTTTTCATCAATTAATTCTACAACCTTTTGGTTTAATAGTGATACTTCTTCAATTAATGAATCTTTATCAACTTCACGTTTAACAAACTTAACATATCTCTTAACTAATTGATAAACTAAAACTACTAATAGACCAATAAAGCCTACGTCAATGATTAAAACTAATATGAATGCAATATAATCTAATGCACTCCAAGTAGCTATTGACTCACCTAATTTTGGGAAATAACCACCGTTATCAAACCAGTCACCCTTAAAGATTTTTACAATAATTGTAATATGGGCTATAAACCATTCTTGTATATTTCCCCATAAATCTGAAAGGAACTGTACATAATATCTTGCAAATCCACTCATAATATCAACTCCCTGTTATAAAACAATTTAAATCTCCATATTTTTATTTTTCAGTCTTTTTTGTTGTACTAGCTTTTTTAGTAGTACTTGTTTTCTTAGAAGGCGCCTTCTTTACTGGAGCTTTTTTCTCTTCAGCCTTTGGCTCTTCTTCATTTTCTTCTATAGACATATCAGGCTCTTTTACAGCCTCTTCATTATTTACAACAGGTTCTTCTTCCTTTGTAGCTTCTTCAGCAACTGGAGCTTCTTCAACTGGAGCTTCCTCAGTAGCTTTTTCTTCTTTTACTTCTTCTTGAACTGGTTCAGCAGGAACTTCATCCTTAGCCTTTTCAGCTTCAACTTTTGTTTCTTCTATTTTTTCTTCAGTAGCTTCTTCAACTGGAGCTTCCTTAGTTTCTTCAACTTGAGGTGCCTCAGTTTCTACAGTAGATGTTTCTTCTACTTTAGGTTCTTCAATCTTTTCTTCAGTTTTTGCCTCAGCAGGTGCTGCAGCTATTACTCCTTGGCTTTGTAATTCAGCTAGAAGTTCTCTACGTAATCTTTCCTTTTCACTCTCAAGATCAATACCTTGACCTTCAGGTGTAGCGGCTTTATTCTTTTCACGACGTAATAAGATAATATTTCTAACTACTAATGCTACCTCTACAGCAAGAATAACTGCTAGAGGAATAACAAATATAAATAACCAATTTTGTTGAATCCAATAGATTGTATAACCAGCTTTATAGTTTACACTTGTTACCTTGGCTTTGATTTGGCCTTCACCTAAACAAGAAACAGTACTATTACCATTGTATTTATTTTCGAAATCTTGAATAAATACTCTTGCCTCGGTTTTTTCAGTTTCAGTACCAGAATATCTCTTTTCCCAAGCGTTCTTTAAATTTACAAATTCTTCTCTTAACTCAGCTTTAAGAGATATATCTCTATCACCTGCAGTATAAATTGTTACATTTTTACCGTTCTCATCTTTTCCAATATAAACTATTCTATGGGTATTGAAACCGCCTTTAGACTTATCGATTTCAATATCATTATCCCAATAAGTAACAACATCACCGACTTTGAATTTCTTAAAATAACTTTTACCAGTCATTTTAACATTAACAACGTCACCTTTATAT
This sequence comes from Acholeplasmatales bacterium, assembly GCA_017441525.1. Lineage (GTDB taxonomy): Bacteria > Bacillota_I > Bacilli_A > Acholeplasmatales > Anaeroplasmataceae > Anaeroplasma. Next base: position 14,808 of record JAFRXJ010000010.1, read on the forward strand.
AGAATTTTTGTTTTGCCCTCTACTTCTTCAGTTTCAGTACAATTGAATTGCTTAATCTTATAGTTCTTATATTCTTCAGGAAGATTATTTAATGCACTTTCATCAACATGCATTGAGTTTGTTAATACTCTTAAATATCCGTTACCAAAGATATTAGGAATACCATTTTTTCTACCTGCATTAATATTCATTAATGAGAAAAAGAACAATACAGCAATTGCACTATAGAATAAAACATTACCAACAATACGCAAAATGAAAAGAGTTAACTCTTTTGGCGTTTTTGGTTGCTTTTCTTGTTCGTTTTTGATGTTTGTGTTCTCCATAAAACCACCAACCTTTATTTAAATAAAGCTTTTATATACTTACTTATTATATATTTTACCATAATGCAACATAAAAGACAAATAAAAAAATCACATACGAAGTTTTTACAAAAATACACTTGTGTAAAATTGGCGTATTTTTGTGTAATTTTAGAATTATTAATTTTTGATATTGTATTTATGATGCCTATATTATACCAAAAATATTTTAATGTGTAAACATTATGAGGTTTTGTTAGATTAAATTGTTGATAATATCTATACCATTTTCCATCATTTTACTAGTTAAATGCTCATATATATCCCTAGATGTCTTTTCTGAGGCATGTCCTAATTGTCTTTGGACAAATTTAGAATTGGCACCATTATCATATAACATTGTGCAATATGAATGTCTAAGATCATGTATTTTAACATGTCTTAATCCAGCATTAGTTAAATGTTTATTTAATATTCTATTTATTCTAACATATTTATAAGGAAATATCACATCATTATAGTTTTTTTCTTTTATATACTTCTTCCTATATTTTTCTATTTCTTCTATCATCCATTTTGGAATATTAATTACTCTATTCTTGTTGGTCTTAGTATATTCTACTAAAACTTCATTTAATTTTCCATTTATACTAATTGATTGAAGCTGTTTATTAACATATATACATGAATTTTTAATATCTATATCATTAAATGTTAATGCTCTTAATTCACTCTTCCTTAAGCCTGAGAATAATAATACTTGTATCATTAGTTTTTCTCTTCTATCCTCAAAAGATTTAATATTCATTGACGAGAATAAAATTTTTATTTCTTCTAAAGATAAGTAATCACTTTTAGGTGATTCAGTTAAAGGAAATGCTTTTATTATTTGTTTAAACTTTCTTTTAATTGATGGACATAAATACTCCATTATATCCAACCAATTAATAAATACCATTATAGTAGAAATAATATTATTTTTTGTTTTAGGCTTTAATTGTAAACTGGCCAGCGATAAATAATAATCATTGATATCTTTTGGCTTTAATCCATTCAAATTAAGTTTTTCGAAATAATTTAAGAAATGCTTATTAAGAATATTAGAAATAATAGAGAATGAATAAGCCTTTAAGTTCACTCTCCTAGAATTTAGGTATTCTTCTACCATCATTCTTGTAGTAATTTGTTCCATATTAAACTCTCCTTATTGTTTTTGGTGGGAATTATAATATACCTCATTAATAAAACATTTGCAAATTAAATGAAATTAAGAAACAAATTAATTCTATCATGTGCAGCTTTAGCAGCTGTAGCAACTACTGCATTCTCAACTACATTTGCATGGTATACAGCAAATGATACAGTTAAGGCAACTGGTATTACTGGTAAGACATCTGAAAAT
>JAFRXJ010000002.1 GCA_017441525.1 Acholeplasmatales bacterium
TATTGATGAAATTGATGCTGTTGGTAGACAACGTGGTGCTGGTATGGGTGGAGGCCACGATGAGCGTGAACAAACACTTAACCAATTATTAGTTGAAATGGATGGATTCGTTGGTAATACTGGTATTATCATTATGGCAGCTACTAACCGTCCTGACGTTCTAGACCCTGCACTTTTAAGACCAGGTAGATTTGATAGGCAAATTACTATTTCTAATCCTGATGTTTTAGGTAGAGAAGCAATCTTAAAGGTACATGCTAGAAATAAGCATTTAGATCCAAGTATTAAATTTAATGAAATAGCTCAAAGAACTCCAGGATTCTCTGGTGCTGATATTGAGAATTTATTAAATGAGGCAGCCCTTCTTGCCGCAAGAGAAAACCGTAAGGTTATTTCAATTGCTGATATTGATGAAGCAATCGACCGTGTAATGATGGGACCTGCAAAGAAGTCTAAGAAATATACTGAACATGAAAGAAGATTAGTTGCCTTCCATGAGGCAGGACATGCAGTTATTGGTTTAAGACTTGAAAATGCATCTGTAGTTCAAAAGATTACAATTGTTCCACGTGGCCAAGCTGGTGGATATAACCTAATGATGCCAAAGGAAGAAACATATTTTAGAACTAAAGAACAATTATTAGAAACTATCACAGGCTTTTTAGGTGGTAGAGTTGCAGAAGAAATAACATTTGCTGATATTTCTACAGGAGCTTCAAATGACTTCGAAAACGCAACTAAGATTGCAAGAGCGATGGTTACCGAATACGGTATGTCTGAATTAGGCCCTATCCAATATGAACAACCTAATGGCAGTGTATTCTTAGGAAGAGATTATTTAAAGGATAAGAATTTCTCTGATCAAGTAGCACTAGAAATTGATAAAGAAGTTAGAATTATTATTGAATCTTGTTATGCTAAGGCAAAAGAGGTTTTATTAAATAATAAAGATTTATTAAAGACAATCGCTGAATACTTATTATTAGTTGAAACATTAACTAAATCTGATATTGATGAAATCAATACTACAGGTCATTTAAAATGGGTTGATGAAAAATTTAAAGAACCAGAGCCTGAAGTAAAAGAAGATGCAACAAAAGAAGCTTTAAAGGTTGAAGAAACAACAAAACCTGAAGAGCCCAAGACAGAAGAAGTTAAGGAAGATGTAGTGTCTGAAGAAAAGCCATCAGATGATACAAAGTCACAAGAATAATGAGATTAGATAAGTTTTTAAAGGTATCTAGATTAATAAAAAGAAGAACATTAGCTAAAGATGTTGCTAATGCTTCTAGAATATTAGTAAATGATTTAGTAGCTAAGCCTTCTAAGGAAGTTAAAATAGGAGATATTATAACAATTGAGTTTGGAACTAAAATTGTTAAAGTAAAAATAGTATCTTTAGAAACTTCTATAAAAAAAGAGGACGCAACCTCAATGTATGAGTTTATTAGCGAAAAAATAAAAGAAAATTAAAATTTTTTCAAATTTCTCCTATTTTCTGACTATTATTATAGTAGGAGGATATATATGAAAAGATTAAAAATTATTTTAAGTGTCACTACAATTGTAATGACACTTTTTATTTTATGTGCACTAACAAATGTTAATGCGGCCTATTACTATCCAGAGGGATATGTTCCAATATCGGACGAAAAATCTTATATAGATGAAATAAAATTTGATAAATCAGCTAATATCCATTACTATAATATGTTTTGTAATTACGCTCGTATGGCAAAAAATAAAGATGAAAGTTTTGAAATAACCAAAACTAGAATAATTAATGGTGAAACAAGTACTAATGTTTTAAAGACTGTTGCGAGCTTTGATAGTAGAGAAGCCACATTTAAGGTTTTATATAATGGAGAAGAATATTTTAATTTCTCTTTAGAGTTTTCTTTTCCGAATAATCTTTTTACTTATTATAAATCAAAAGATATTGATTTTAATGATCCTACAGATATTAATTATCAAAATGTAGAAAGAGTATCTATATCAAAACCAGAAACATCTTTAAAACCAAATTATTCATCTCAAGTTGATATTAATAATTATTTAGGCTACGAAGATTTTATCTTAATTAAGACATACGATGTCGAAGAGATTCAAGAAATCGTTGATTCCCCTATAAATTTGCCCTCTAGAGACGTTTTATTAAAAAGAGATATAGAATTATCATCTGGACTCAAAATAGAAGGAAAAGACAATATTTCATATGGTGGTAATTATAATTTAGAAGAAGGCAAAACTATAGATAAAGGAATATATTATTTAAAGGTAACTACATTTTATAATGATATTACATATAATATTGTTTATAAAATAACTGTTACTGATATGATATCTGAATTACCTAGAATCTATATATCATCTTCAAAACAATTAAAAACAGAAGATATAGAATTACATATAGAAGAAAATAATATAACAAATTATACATTTGATGCATCCACATATTATGAAAACTTTAATAACCCAGGAATATATTATATTAAAATAAAATATACATATGATAATAAGTCATATGATGCTAAATTTCCTGTTTATGTTACATCAAATGATAATCAAAGAATTAAAATAAAAGATAATTCATTATTAAAGCTTGGGTATAATGAAATATTAGATAAAGAAGAATTTTTAGATAATATAGATTTTGATTATATTGAAGTAAAAGAATGTGATATAGATTTTACTGAATATGATTCTAATTATAATGTTGTTGGTAATTATGATATATGCATAAAAATAAAAGATATTTATAATATTTTATATATTCAAGTTATTAGAGTTGAAGTTTATGATAATATTTGTCCTAATGTATCTTTAGATGAATCAGCTAATTTAGAATATTCATATACAGATATTATTGATATAGAAAGAATAATTAAATATATTAATGTATCTGATATATCAGATTATAGTGTTACATATGACGCTTCTAATTATTTAAATAGAACAAATAAAATAGGAGAATTTAATATTGATGTAAAAGTAGAAGATATTTATCTAAATTCAACTAATTATCAAATAGTATTAAAAATAATAGATAATATTCCACCAAAGATAATAACTAAGCCTATTTATGCATCTAAAGAATTAATGCTAGATAATAATACAATTAAATCTAAATTATATGTATTAGATGAAATAGATGGAATAATATCAAACAATAATATTGATTTAAATGATATTAATGGATATAAAGATAATTATTATATTCCAGGAACATATCATTTTGAGGTAATAGCTAAGGATTTATCATTAAATGAAGCTTATTCATCATTTGATATTATTGTAGGTGATGAAATAGAAGAAGAAATCAATAAGATTTATATTGATAAAAATAATCCTTTTACAAAAGAAGAGATATTATCATATCTAATAGAAAAAGGATATTTGAATTCAGAAAATAGTTTTGAATTATATTCTGACTATTTTAATGTAGATGAATATGATAATGATACATATTCATTAGAGGTAGTTAATACTATAGATAATAATAAAGAATATTTTGAAATTGTTATTACAGATTCAAATATTATATATGATTCAATCGTTATTGAAGAAGATGAAAAGAAATCTAATAATAGTTCTATAATTATAATAATTATTATTGCCTCTATTGCATTAATAGCTAGTGGAATATTAGGTGTATTTATATATAAGAAGAAGCATTAATAATTTATATCATTGAGAAATTATTTAAAAACTTATATAATATTTTTGTATTATATAGGTTTTTTATTTTGAAAGTGGTGATTAACTATTATGGTAGATAATATATGCGCAATTGCTACACCATATGGCGTTGGTGCTATATCTATTATTAGATGTAGTGGGCCTATGGCAATTGAATTAGTAAATAAAATATTTAAAGGTAAAGATTTAACTAAAGTAAAATCTCATACTATTCATCATGGATACATAATGGATAATGGCGAAATAGTAGATGATGTATTATGTAATGTATATATTGCACCTAGATCTTTTGATGGTGAAAATATGGTAGAAATAAACTGTCATGGTGGGGTATATGTTACTAATTTAGTATTACAAATATTATTAAAAAATGGTTTTAGATTAGCTGAAAGAGGAGAATTCTCTAAAAGAGCATTCTTAAATAAAAAGCTAGATTTAACTCAAGCTGAATCTATTATGGATGTAATATCATCTACTAATAGATTGGCACTTAAGGGAAGCCAATCATCTTTAAGAAAATCAACATATAATTTAATTAATAAATTTAGAGATAAATTATTAGATATTATTGCGAAAATAGAGGTTAATATAGATTATCCTGAATATGATGACGCAATAGTAGTGACAAATGAATATTTAGAACCAGTAATATCTGAAATGATTTTAGATATGAAAGAAATATTAAAGAATTCAGAAATATCTACTATAGCTATTCATGGTATTAAAACATGTATAGTTGGTAAGCCCAATGTTGGTAAATCATCTCTTTTAAATACTTTATTAGACGAAGAAAAAGCTATTGTATCTAGTGTTGCAGGAACTACAAGAGATATGGTAGAAGGAAGTATTAATTTAGGCAATGTTACTCTTCATTTAATAGATACTGCAGGTATACATGAAAGTAATGATTTAGTTGAATCTATTGGTATAAAGAAAAGTGCTAAGGCAATAGAGGAAGCTGATTTAATATTTTTAGTATTAGATTCTAGTGAAGAATTATCTAATGAAGATAATGAATTATTGAAATTAACTGAAAATAAGAAAAGAATTATTATCGCAAATAAGATAGATTTAGAGCCTAAATGGAATATAGATGGAGCAATCTATATTTCAACAAAGAATAAAGAAGGCTTAAAGGAATTAGAAGAAAGAATATTAGAAATAACTAATATTAATACATTTGAATCATTAGATGGTAATTATTTAAATAACACAAGACAAATAGATTTAATGCGAAAAGCTTATGATTCATTAATAAGTGCTAAGGAATCTTGTGATTTAAATAATGATGTTGATTTAATAGAAATAGATATAAGATCTGCCTTTGATTATTTAGGAGAAATAACAGGCGAAGCTTCTCCTGATGAATTAATTACAGCTTTATTTACAAAATTTTGTTTAGGAAAATAATTATATGGAAGAAAATAAATTAGATGAAGCAGTTGCTTCTAATGATGAAAAAAATGAAGAAATAGTACCTATTGAAAATATTAAAGAAGAATCTGATGAGGTTATAACTCCTGTTGAAGAAATTGTTAAAGAGCCAGTAAAAGAAATAGAAGTAAAAACTCAACCTAAAAAGCTTTCTAGAAGAGAAAAAAGAAGAGAAAGAGTTAGAAAAGCATTATTTGCCAAAGAGGATATTAAATATAGAGCGCCATTATCATATAGACATTTAAGAATTATTGGATGGATTTGTATGGCATTAGGTCAATTAGCTTTACTTTGTTCAATTTGTATTACAATTTCGAATTGGAGTCCTGTTGGTAAATTTGGTTACCAAGCCATTTCAGTAATTTCATCTTTATCCACTCCATTATTTGTTTTCGCATCATTTGGATTAATATTAAGTAAACAAAAGAGATATAGCTCATTCCTTATAACATATGGTTTAGCTCTTTTAGCTGTTGGGCTAGGATTTATATTCTTTTATTATAGGTATGTTGATGGATTATTTGTACAAATCGGAATCAGCAAAACAGAATTTGCCGAAATTACTAAAAATTTTATAGGTAATAAGATAAATATGAATGTTTTTGTAGATTTATTTACATTTGCATTATTTCATTTCTTTATTAATTATTCGCCTAAAAAATATTTTAAAGGTAGAAAAATAATTATATTTAGATTATTTTCATTAATCCCTATTTCATTTATTCTTTTATGTTATGTTTTACATATCCTTCATGGTTTTGCAATAATTAATTTACCTTTATTCATTTATCCATTCTTAACTACTAAATCACCATTATTATTTGCGTTATTCGTAATAATATCATTATGGATTAGAAATAGAGAAAAATGGTTTATTAAGCTTGGAGCTACAAGAGAAGAATACGAAAGATTTTCTTCAACAAATAGAAATTCTTTATCATTTTCGACTCATGTATCTATTTTAATATTAGTTAGTATTGTTGCCGATTTTATTATTGGTATAATAATTGGTTTTATAATTAATATAATAATTGGTTTACCATTTGAGAGTGATGTTTTAATTGACAACTTTTTAGTAGGTCAAACCTTCCCTCTAGTATTATCAATTCCAATTATATTTTTATATTCATATACTAAGTCATATAAAGAAAAGATTATAGATATAATTATTCCGGTTGGTGGAATTGCGTTAGTCTCTTGGGTATATATAGAATTTATATATCAGGTGGTTACACATTTCGTATAAAAAACTTTTTTGTGTCTACTTTTCTTGACAAGAACAAAAATAATAAAAAACATTCCGGTTTTTGCAAATTTCGTTGATTAAAACATTCCGGTTTTTGCAAATTTCGTTGATTAAAACATTCCGGTTTTTGCAAATGAATATTGAAATTATTGATTTTTAATATATAATATTAAATAGGAGATGGTGTTGAATGTTTAAACGAAAAATATATAATTCATTGTTGGAATGGAAAAAATCATCTAATGGAAGCACAGCTCTTCTTATCGAAGGGGCAAGAAGAGTAGGTAAATCAACTATCGCCGAATCTTTTGGCATGAACGAGTTTCCAGCATATAAATTAATTGATTTTTCAATTTATGGTGATGAATTTAAAGATATTTTTGCAAAACTATCAAATATAGAAGAGTTTTTTAGTGAATTGTTTTTAAAACTAGGTATATCAAAATTACAAAAAGGAAGTTTAATAATATTTGATGAGGTTCAATTTTTTCCTACCGCAAGGCAAGCCATTAAGCATTTAGTAAAGGATGGAAGATATTATTATATTGAAACAGGTTCTTTGGTTTCTATAAAAGAAAATACAAAAGATATATTAATACCATCAGAAGAAGAATCTATATCAATGTATCCAATGGATTATGAAGAATTTTTGTGGGCTAATGATTTAGAATATGAAGCAATTGAATTAAGAAATTCATATGTAAATAGAAAATCCATGAGTTTGAGTGCACATCAATCATTAATAAAACATTTTAGAATGTATTTAGCGGTTGGCGGAATGCCACAAGCTGTTGATACGTACATTAAAACAAAAGACTTTTATAAAGTAGATAAGAGTAAAAAAAATATTATAAAATTGTATAAAGAAGATTTAAGAAAAATTGATAATAAGTATGGAACCATCTGTTATAATGTATGGACAAGAATGCCAGAGATGTTATCAACACATTCATCCAGATTTATTGTTTCAGGGCTTGATACAAGAAGCGATTCAATATTGTTTACTAATACCATGGATAAATTAATAGAGTATAAGATGATATTACCAGTTTATAAATGTAATGAGCCAACTGGTGGCTTTAAATTGACAAAAAATGATGATTACTTCAAATTATATTTTTCAGATGTCGGCTTATTTACTTCAATTATTTATCCAAATAATATTGTTGATTCGAAAGATGTATATCAACGTTTGATTTTAGATAAATTATCTACAAATCTTGGAATGTTATTTGAAAATGCCGTGGCACAGGGGTTATATTCTTTGGGGTTTGAACCATATTATTATTTCTGGTATGAAGAAAAAACAAAGTATGAAATTGATTTTTTAGTTTTTAATAGAGGAAAAGTAATTCCATTTGAAGTGAAATCCAATAAAACTTCATCGAAAAAATCAATTGAATTGTTCAAAAATAAGTACTCCAAGGTTGTTGGAGAAAAACATTTTATTAAATCCAAACCTCTTAAGTATGAGGATAATACTACCATATTGCCATTTTATATGTTATTTTGTTATGAATAGATTAATAATAAATAAAAAATGTGTCCATATCAGCTCGATATGGACATTTCTCATTTATATTCAATTTTAATATTTCTATTTTTGTATTCTATTTTAGCATATGCTCCACATCTAATAGGCATTGATGGATCTAGGTGTCCTAAATCAATATCTAATAGAATAGCTACATTTAAATCTTTTAATACAGATAAGTAAGCTTTTTTAGTGGTTACACCAAAAGACTTATCATAAAAATTATGGCTTCTTCCAATAATAAATCCTTTAACATATTTAAACCAATCAGCATTTTTTAATTGAGTTAACGCCCTAATAATTCCAACTGAATTATAATCACAAGCTTCTAAGAAGAAGATAATACCTTCGTCTTTATGCTTTTCAATATAATTAATTGTATTATCTGCCTTTGTTCCACAAAGACCGGCAAGACAATCTAGGCACCCACCAATTAATCTTCCTTCAAATGGTTTATCATAATTATATTTATATATTTTAGTTTCCATATCAAATTTATATGGAGCTAATATTTTATTTGAATAATTATATTGCCATTTTTGATATCCATAAAAAATATTTTTACCTTTTAACATTTCCCAAGTATCTTTTGAATCATATTCAAATGGATAATTATAAAAGCCCGGGGCATTTGTTCCATAAATTGTTTCCATATCACAATTAACTGTAATTGTATATGTTAAATTAGTATTATCTGAAAATCCTACATACCATTTAGGATTCTTTTTTATCACATCAAAATCAATATATTCAAGTATTTGTGACATTACTTCACCGCCGCCGGCAGAAATAATAACATCCACGTCACTTTTAAAAGCGTCCATTATTTCTTTAGCTCTGTTTTGGGCTGTAGTAGATGCGGCAAGCCCTTTATTTTGAAAACAATAAGGACCGGCTATAACTTTAGCGCCTTCTTTTTCAAAATTTTCAATTGATTTATTTAATCTAGTTTTATATTTTCTGTTTGAACATCCAAATGATGGTGCTGCAATATAAATTTTTGGATTGTCTTTAATAAATTTTGGTGTCATTTTTATCACCTCTAATCTAATTATATTAAAATATAATTATTTTTTAAATAGTAATTGAAATATAAGGTATTTAATAGTAAAATATACTTGTTTACAAGTTTAGGAATTTCAAACTTAAAGATTAGACATTTCAAACAACGAAGGAGATGAATCATATGAATTTGGGAAATAAAATAAAAGAAAAGCGTAAGCTTTTAAATTTAACCCAGCAGGAGCTCGCAAATAGATGCGAACTAACCAAGGGATATATTTCACAGCTTGAAAGTGATTCAGTATCACCGTCTTTAGAAACATTGGAAATTATATTAGAGGTCTTAGGAACAAACCTAAGCGACTTCTTTAAAGATGATAAGAATACAAATATTATTTTTACAAGTGAAGAACAATATGATAAGGAATTTGATTCATATAAACAAACATGGTTAATCCCATCAGCTCAAGAACATATGATGGAACCAATTTATGTCGAACTAGAAAAAGGAGCTGAAACATTCCATGATTATCCACATACTGGAGAAGAATTTGGATATGTTATGGAAGGTGAAATATTAGTTGTTTATGATGATAAGACTTTCATTTGTAAAGAAGGAGAGTCTTTTTATTTTGTTTCGAACAAGAATCATTATATAAAAAATAATAAAGATGGAATATCAAAGGTAATTTGGGTATCTTGCCCACCTAATTTTTAATGGAGGTATATCAAAATGAGTAGAGTAATAGTAATAGGATGTGGCGGTGTAGCTAGTGTTGCAATCCACAAATGTTGTCAATTAGATGATGTTTTTACAGATTTATGTATCGCATCTAGAACAATTTCAAAATGTAATAAGCTAAAAGAAGAATTACAAGGTAAAACTAAAACTAATATTACAACTGCGAAAATAGACGCAAATAGTTTTGATGATCTTTGTAAGCTTTTTAAAGAATATAAGCCAGATATCGTTATGAATTTAGGTATGCCTTATCAAAATTTAGTTATTATGGATGCGTGCCTAGAATGTAATTGTCATTATTTAGATACTGCCGCATATGAACCAGAAAATGTTGATGATCCAGTATGGAGAAAACAATATGAAAAGAGAGTAAAGGAAAAAGGATTTACTGCATATTTTGATTATAGTTATCAATGGGATTACCATGAAAAATTTGAAAAGAAGGGTTTAATTGCCCTACTTGGATGTGGCTTTGACCCAGGTGTAACTCAAGCTTATGTTGCGTATGCTAAAAAACATGAATTTGATAGAATAGATGAAATTGATATTTTAGATTGTAACGGCGGAGACCATGGTTATCCATTTGCGACTAATTTCAACCCGGAAATTAATTTAAGAGAGGTTTCATCTGAGGGTGCATATTATGAAAATGGTAAATGGTATTCAATTCCAGCTTTAAGTGTCAAAGATACTTATGATTTTGATGGTGTTGGTAAGAAAGATATATATTTACTTCACCACGAAGAAACTGAGTCAATCGTTAAGAATTTCCCTGAAATAAAAAGAATTAGATTCTATATGACTTTTGGCGAAAGCTATATTAGACATATGAAATGCTTAGAAAATGTTGGTATGTTATCAACTACACCAATTGAATATGAAGGAATAATGATTACTCCTATTCAATTTTTAAAGGCGATTTTACCAGATCCTGCATCTTTAGGACCAAGAACAGTTGGTAAAACAAATATTGGTTGTATCTTTAAGGGTGTAAAGGATGGAAAAGAAAAGACATATTATATTTATAATGTTTGTGACCATCAAGAATCATATAAAGAAGTTAAGAGTCAGGCAATCAGTTACACAACAGGAGTTCCTGCAATGTGTGGTGCCCTAATGATTTTAAAAGGATTATGGACAAAGACTGGTGCTAGAACTGTAGAAGAATATAACCCAGATCCATTTATTGAAGCTTTAGATAAATATGGATTACCAAAGAGAGAAACTTATAATCCAGTATTGGTAAAATAATATGATAAATAAGGATTTAAGAGAACCATTCAAAAGATTTAAAGATATTAATCCATATGAATTATTTAAAGGATTAAAAACACCTTGTTATGTAATTGATGAATGGGGATTAAAATATAACGGTAAATTATTAAAAGATATCCAAGATAAAACAGGGGCGAAAATATTATTAGCACAAAAATGTTTTTCTAATTATGATTTATATGACACTCTAAAACCATATCTTGCAGGAACTGAGGCTAGTGGTCTTTATGAAGCTAGATTAGGTCACGAAGAAATGAAAGATAAAGAGGTTCATGTATTTTGTGGTGCATATAGAGCTGATGAATTTGATGAATTATTAAAATATGCTGATCATATTGTTTTTAATTCAATTAATCAATTAAAAAAATTTGGTCCTAAGGCCAAATTAAATGGTAAAAGTATAGGTATAAGAATAAATCCTGAAATATCTACCCAAAAGGGACCTGAGATTTATGATCCATGTTCAAAGGGATCTAGACTAGGTATTCCTGTATCTACATTAGATAGAGATTTAACAGGTGACCTATTAAATATGATTGATGGAATTCATTTCCATACATTATGTCAACAAAATTCTGATGATTTAAAGATAACATTAGATGAAATAGATAAGAAATTCACTAAATATTTAAAAAATATTAAGTGGATTAATTTTGGTGGAGGACACCATATAACAAGAGAAGATTATGATATTGATTTATTAATTGAATGTATTAATTTCGCTAAAAATAAGTGGAATGTAGATGTTTATTTAGAACCAGGCGAAGGCGTAGTATTAAATGCTGGATTCTTACTAACACATATTCTAGATACATTTAACAATAATAATCAAATATTTGTTATAACTGATACCTCAGCTGCATGCCATATGCCAGATGTAGTAGAGATGCCTTATCTACCACCCCTATACCTTGCAGATTTAGAAGGTAATAAAGTAGATGTTAGATTAGGTGGCCCTACATGTCTTAGTGGAGATATAATTGGCAATTATAAATTTATTACTGAGCCTAAAGAAAATGACTTATTAATATTTGGGGATATGGCATTATATACAACATGTAAAAATAATACATTTAATGGTATGCCACTACCTGATATTTATATCCTTCATGAGGATAATACATTTGAAAAGCTAACTAATTTTGGTTATAAGGATTTTAAATATAGATTAGGAAAATAATAAAAATACATACAAATAACATAATTCTAGTGTATAATAGTAATCAGTTTGGAAAGGAAGATAATATATGGGAATAAAAGAATTCTTTTCTGCCGTATGGAAACTAATGTTTCCTAAGAAAGAAAAAAGAGAAGAAAAGCCTGGAGTAATAGGGCATTATGATTCTAAGCCATATCATAATTTCCGTTACGCATTAATATACGCAAACGAAACATTAGTATTTAGTGATGGAAAAATAGAAATCTTTTCAAGAATTTATAAAGATACTACATTCGTAAATATCTTAGTAAATGAAGAAGAAGGATTTAATATATCTGATTATACCTTTGATAAGGTTTGGCCTTTATTAGAAGGTAAAACATACTTAAAAAAGGATACTGAGGTTCCATTTGTTAAAACTAAAAATAATATCGTATTAGTATTATTCCAACATTATAATGATTATACAATTAAACAAGCTAATAGCTTTTATAATTCAACAAAGACAAATTTTGAACATGCAATAATATTTAATCCAGTATATGTTCAAATGGATTTTTATAAGCCTGTTCCTAAATTTTATAAGCTATATGATCATTTCTGTGAAGATATCTATTTTGATTTAGCATTTATTGATGATACGAGGGATTAATATGAAAAATATTAAGGCAAGATATATTTGGATTGCGGCAGGGGTATTACTTTTAATCGCTATAGGATTAATAATCGCGGTTCAATATACAAAAGATGTTTTAAATACTATTTGTTTAGTATCATTAATTATTTGTTTTATATTAATAACAATTTTAATTCAATTTGCTTCATTCAAAAGCTTTAGTGCTAAAAGAAATATTAAATATGAAGAAAAAGAATATAAATTGACTACTATTGATATTGAAGATGATTTAAAGAAAAAAGGCTATAAGATGTCTAACAGATCTTTTGGTAGATCATATTTATTAATAAAAGACAAAAAAGCTTATAAGGTATCATTTATTGATTCTTCTGAAGCATATTTTAATAATAATTTAGATGATGAATATGAACCTAATAAGGAATTAGATAAATGTAAGTTATTTACAGGTATTGAAATATTTAATCAAATTGATGAAGCAAATTTCAATAAATTAAAAGAATTTACTATTCAAACTAAAAATGTTTATTATACAGCTGTAGTTAAGATGGAAAATGGCAATTATAAGTGTTTAAATTACGAAGCACCAAATGAAAACCATAAGGAATCTTACGAAAAATTATTTAAAGATATATGTTTAGAACAAATTAATAACGGTTTAGAGAGCTAATAATTTTTGCTCTCTTTTTTATAATATGTTATAATAAACTAAATAATGACATTTTTAATTAAAATTTAATTAGGGAGGTTTCAAGAATGAAGAAAATAAATTTTATATCATTATTTTTTCTATCAGCTATCTTATTATTGTTGGGAAGCTGTACAAATAGTCCAAAAGCTTTTAATAAATCAATTGATTATAAGAATCAATCAATAATAGATTTAGCAAATAAAATGGAAGAACTTGGAATGGTTGAAAATCCACTTGGAGAAGATAGCAATAATAGTGGTAAACAAAAAATAAAATATAAGAATCAATCAAATGATGGAATTGATATAACAAATCAACCAAAAATGAATATGAATCCTGAAAGAGATTATGATTTTGGCGAATATTTTAAAGAACTTAGGAGAACGTATAATACAGCTGTTGAAATAAAACAAAGAGTATTAAATAGTACATCATACGTTAATAAGTGGGATTTCTTTGAGTATGTTGATTCGGAATTTTCAAGACGTTATGGATATAGAATTAGTTATAATGAAATAGATAATCATGTTATTTTGGAAGAATATGCTAGTTCTTATTCGGTTAGCGATTTAGAAAATAATGGCGGTTCTTGTTTCAAGGTATATGTAGATGAAAAATCAGATAAAATTCATTATACATATGAATATATTGCATGGAATAGTAAGTCAGATAATCCTGATAAAATTGAAAATCATCAATATATTGATTATAAAGAAGATGATTATTGTATTGTATATGATAGGGGAACTAATATATTTTCAGGAGTAAAAAACGAGAATTTTAGATATATAGATTTAAAAGGAGAATACCCTATATATTATAACTGTAGCATTACGTATAACTCCTATGAAATATTTTGGTTCGATGATAATGGTTTTAATTATTGGACAAATAAGGGTAGTTCTTTTTCTAATTATTATATGGCTGTATTTGATTTTGCAGGTACTGAATATGATTCTGTTGATATATGTTTATATGCGTTGGATGGAATAAAAAAGATAACATTGTATGATTATGTTAATTATTCTGATGACTTTAGGTTTGACTACAAAATAGAGTTTGATAACGGAATGGAAGAACATATAATTTGTGATGAATTTTCTTGGAGTTCAGAAGGATTTCAATTTATAAAAAAAGATAATAATAATTACCCATATATTCATTTTAATACAACAGACACAGATGAAATAAACGCGTTCTTAAGTACTTATGGTTTATCTATAAAAGATAATGTTTATAATTATTTAGGAATTAATTTGGATTTTGTTCCATATTTTTCAGATTTAAGTATTAATGAATTGTGCGAATGGTTATATAATATGGCAAATGGCATAACTAATGAAATAAAAGTTGATGATTATACGAGTTTATCAAAAGATTATGATAATGTTGATGAAATATTTACATTATTGAATTATGAGGCTGAAGTCACGATAGATGGAACAATAAAGATAGAAGACAATAAGTTAAATATAAAAGGATTTAATCTTAAAGTAGATAAACTGATTTATAAAGTGAAGCTTGTTGAAGAAGAGGTTAATCCTTATGGTGTTGATATTGAAATTAATGGAAAAATAGTAACAGGCTATAATATGGAAAATGGTGCTATTCATGATGAACATACACCTTATATTACAGATTTAAGTGAATTTAATTTAGACTATAATGATTTAAAAATAGTTTTAATAATTAATAATGGAGTTAGAATCGAAGTTCCTTCAGATTATATTAAAAAATAAAGCATAAAGACCTATAGATTTTCTATAGGTTTTTAATTTTATATTATTTAAAAAAATTTTGTGTTAAATTTTCCTAAAAATTTCTTGAAATAAAAAAATTAAGTATTATAATATTTGAGAGGTAAATATTATGTGGGAAAATATCTATCCAAAATATGGAGAACAAATAAGAGTAAATAGAGGATATTATTATCATCATGGTATCTATGAAGATGATAATCATGTATATCATTTTGCTGCACCAGAGGGAAGTGAAATATCTCCTGAGAATGCATTAATTATATGTACTACATTATATGAATTTTTACATGGTGGAACACCAGAGGTAAGAGTATATAATGATATGGAATTACAAAAGAAAAGATCAGCAAAAGAAATAGTAGAATATGCTAAATCTAAGGTTGGTACTGGTCTTGGTACATATAATCTTATCACTAATAATTGTGAACACTTTTCTAATATGTGTGCATTTGGTAAGGCTTCATCTAACCAGGTAGAGGATGTAATAAGAATGCTATTTGGAGGAAACATATGAGAGTAGGAATAGATGTAGGTGGAACAACTGTAAAAATTGGTTTTGTAGATGATTACAAAATCATTTATAGATTAGTTGTTGAAACTAAGAAGGATACATTATTTGATGATGTATTTAAAGCTGTTAAATGCTTTATAGAAGAAAAGAATATAAAAATATCTGAAATCGGATTTGGTCTTCCAGGACATGTGTCAGGAACTTATATTGATAAGTTACCTAATATTGGTATTTATGATTTAGATATTAAGCCAATTGCCAATAAATATTTCCCTAATATTAATATTTATACTACTAATGATGCCAATGCGGCCGCATTAGGAGAATTATTAAATGATAAAGATAATGTTAAATCAGCATATATGATTACACTAGGTACTGGTGTAGGTGGTGGTCTTGTCATAGATTCTAAGGTTGTTAATGGTTATCATTCAAACTGCGGAGAGATAGGCCATATTTATATTGATTTTAACCATAATTATCAATGCACTTGTGGATTAAAGGGATGCCTTGAAACTGTAGCGTCTGCCACAGGTATTGTAAGACTTGCAAATGATTATTATGATCAATTTAAGACATCAATTGATAGAAATAATATGAGCGCCAAGACTATCTTAGATGCTGCAAAGAAAAATGATGAATTAGGATTATTCATCTTAAATTATGTATCTGAAAGTCTTGGAAGAGCTATTGCCACAATAGAGCTTTCTGTAGATGTTGAAAGAATCTATATTGGTGGTGGAGTATCTGATGCCGGAGATATTTTAATTAATAAGATTAAAGAATATTATAAAAATTATTCACATTATGCCATTAAGGATTTAGAAATAACAAAGGCAAAACTTGGAAATGATGCAGGAATGTTAGGAGCTGCATATTTGTATTAATATGAAAGAAAATTTGTTTAACGCAACTAAAATATATAAACCAGAGATATTGGTATGCCCTATTTGTAATAAGCCATTAAAGTATTGTTATACAATTTCAAATAAGGTAGTTCAATTTTCATCTGGAAAAACAATTAGAATAAAAAATTTAGGATATAAGTGTCCAACATGTAATGATACAGTATTCTTCTCACAAACAGCTAATAAATTAGCATTTAAGGGCTATACATATTCAGCTAAGACTGTTTGTATAATTGATTATGAAAAATCAGTTAATCATAAAGGAAGAGAAGCAATCTGTGATTTCTTAGCTAATAAGAATATTGAAATATCTGATAGAAATATAGATATAATCCATAAGAGATTTACAGAAATATTAAATCAAGATTTTGATTCTATAATTAAAGATGCTTATAACAATATGTTAGCTAAATATAATGAAATAAGAATATCATTAGATTTAATAACTGTTAATGAAATTGCATATATAATTTTATATGATTTCTTTAAAGGAGATATCATTGGTCTTTGGAAATTTAATGGAGTAGAAGATCCTAATTTAAAGGATAATTTAGCTAAATATATTAATGATGAATATAATATCACAACAATATTTACAGTAAGAGGTTATGTATCTAAGCTAGTACCTATTGTTAAATCTATTATGCCAAAGACTGCAAAAGTATATTCATTCTTAAAGTTCTAAAAATTGTCGAATTTTTAACAAAAAACCTTTAATTTTGCCGAACATAATTTGACACCCCCTCTAAATTGTGCTAAAATTATTATGTATTTCAATTGAAAGAGGGAAAGTTTATGGCAGCTTTAAATTTTGATGAATTTGATAAAAAAATATTACAATATTTACAAGAGGATTCATCAATTTCAAATATAGATTTATCTAAAAAAATTGGTCTTGCGCCATCTTCATGCTTATTAAGAGTAAAGAATTTAAAGGAACAAAAGGTTTTAAAACAATTTACTGCAGTAGTAGATGAAAAAATACTAGGCTTTGAAATTACATGTTTTGCCAAAGTATCTATGTCTCCATTAAATAGAGAAACATCTACTAAATTCATTGAAGAGGCTAAAAAGATTCCTGAAATCATTGAATGCTATACAATTACTGGTGAAGCTGCATTCTTATTAAAGATTGTTGCTAAAAGCTTCCAATATTATAGAGATTTCGTATTCGATAAATTATTAGCTGTTCCTCATGTATCTAATATTGACACTTCAATTGTAGTAGGTACTGAGAAGAAGACTAATGTTATCCCATTAGAATAAAAATAGCCCTTTTGGGCTTTTTGTTATTTTTAAGGAGTTTTATATGGATAAGAGTTTATTTATTAAAAATAGAAATAAGATATTTGATTTAATGGAAGATAATTCTTCATTCATTATCTTTTCTAAGAAATCAACAAAGGATGATATTTATAATATCAAATATAATGTTAATAGAAATTTTTATTATATTTCTGGAATATTAGAATATGGAGATATTATAGTATTATCTAAAAAGAATAATAAAAAATCTGAAATAATATTCATTAAGCCTTATGATGAATTAGAAGCTAAATGGACTGGTGCTCCATTTTCTAAAGATGAAATAAATAAATTATCAGGTATTAAAGATATCAGATATGTAAATATGTTTAATAAAGATATTATGGATTTATTAAAAGATATAGATAATGTATATTTTGATATCAATACCGAAAATGATGATATTAACCAAAATCAAGCATTTGTTGATAAGATATTAGATAAATATCCAAATATTAATATAGTAAATGGTAGAGAATTATTTGCTAAGGCAAGAACTATAAAAGAACCTGAAGAAATAGAAGAAATTGAAAAAGCTATTGAAATAACTAATAAAGGTATTTTAAATATATTAGATCATATGAAAAGTATGTATGAATATCAATTAGAATCATATTTCGATCAAGCTATTAAATATTATGGGGCAACAGGATATGCATTCCCAACTATTGCGGCAAGTGGTGTTAATGCGACATGTCTACATTATACTGATAATAATTCAAAAGCTTTAGATGGAGATTTAATATTATTAGATTTAGGATGTAGTCTAAATATGTATTGTTCTGATATTACAAGAACTTTCCCAGTTAATGGTAAATTTAGTGATAGACAAAAAGAAATATATAATATTGTTTTAAATGGACAAAAGGTAGTATTTGATAATATTAAACCAGGAAGAACTACCAAAGAATTAAATAATATTTTAATTAAATATTATGAAAAGGAATTAATTAAAATAGGATTAATTAAAGATCCATCAGAAGTAAAAAAATATTATTATCATGGTGTAAGCCATCATATAGGACTTGATTGTCATGATTTATGTGAATATAAAGAATTAAAGCCAGGTTCAATTATATCTTGTGAACCAGGATTATATATTCCCGAAGAAAGAATAGGAATTAGAATTGAAGATGATGTTTTAGTTACAGAAAATGGAGCTAGATGGTTAAGCCCACAAATAATTAAAACAGTTGATGAAATAGAAGAATATATTAGAAGGAATAAAAAATAATGAACAAGAAGATATTAAAGGATTATGCTAAATTAATAGTAGAAATTGGCGCGAATGTTCAAAAGGGACAAGATGTTGTTTTATATGCTAGAGTTAATGAAGCATATTTTGCTGAATATATTGTAGAAGCTTGTTATAAGATGAAGGCTAGAAGCGTAAGAGTTGAATGGTCTGATGACAAAATAACAAGATTAAAATATAAATATGAATCATTAAAAACAATGACTTCAATTCCTGAATGGAATTTAAAGAAATGGGAACATGATGTTAATACATTACCTGCAAAGATATATATTGTATCAGACGATCCTGATGCCTTAAAGGGAATAGATCCTGATAAATATACAAATGTTAAAATGAAAAATGGCCCTGTCATTATGAAATATAGAGAACAAATGGATAATAAATATCAATGGGTTATTGCAGGTATTCCAAGTGAAGCATGGGCTAAGAAGGTATTCCCTAATGAATCTAAAAATAATGCAGTAAAGAAATTATGGGATGCAATATTAACAGCTACAAGAGCCTATGGAAATCCAATAGAAAATTGGAAGAACCATAATAAGGTATTAAAAGAGAAATGTGAATGGTTAAATAATTTAGGTATTGATGAATTATATTATAAAGCTAGTAATGGTACTGATTTTAGTATTAAGCTTAAAAAGGGTATGGTATTTGATGGGGGATCTGCAAATACTATATCTGGTGTAGTATATCAACCTAATATGCCAACAGAAGAATGTTTTACATCTCCTGATAAATATTCAGCAAATGGTGTAGTTATGGCAACAAAGCCACTTTCAGTTTATGGCAAGGTTGTTAATAATTTCGGATTTAGATTTAAAGATGGTAAAGTAATTGAAGTTATTGCTAAAGAAAAAGAGCATAAAGAGGTATTAGAGCACTTGATATCAGTAGATGAAGGTGCAAAGAGATTAGGAGAGGTAGCTTTAGTACCATTTGATTCTCCAATTAATCAAACTAATATTTTATTTTATGAAACATTATATGATGAAAATGCATGTTGTCATCTAGCATTAGGTAGAGCTTTTAATGAATGTATTAAAGGCTTCGAGGAAATGACAGACGAAGAAATTAAGGCATTTGATTTAAATACATCAATTATTCATGTTGATTTTATGATTGGATCTAGCGATTTATCAATAAAAGCTAAGACATATGATGGAAAAATAGTTGATATATTTAAAAATGGTACATGGGCATGATACATCCAATAAAACATTTTATGACAATAACAAAGCATAGACATATGGTTATGTTATATTGCTTTAAATGTGGCCTATATAAACAAGGATTATTACATGATTTATCTAAATATGGCTTTACTGAATTTTGGAGTGGTGCTAAATATTATTCTGGTAAATATTCACCACATCATAATGAAAGAAAGGCTAAAGGCTATTCTTTAGCTTGGATGCATCATAAAGGAAGAAATAAGCATCATGTTGAATATTGGACTGATGTTAATATAGAAATCCATCAATATGAACCAGTATTAATGCCAGATAGATACATCGCTGAAAGCTTATGTGATAGAATCGCGGCATCTAAGGTATATAATAAAAAGAATTTTACACCAGAAGATGTTAGAAATTATTTTAAAAAGGAAGGGCCTCAGCTTCCGCTTCATCCTGAGGTAAGATCTAAGTTTGAATTTTTATTAGATTATTATGTAGATAATGGTGAAAAAGCATTATTTAAATATATGAAAAAGAAAATGAGAAATAAAAAATGATACAAAATAGTCATTTTGTGATATAAATATATAGGATGGTGACAATTATGGATATTATTAAAAAAGAATATAAAAATATATTATTAGTATTAGGCTATATCTTTGTTGCTGAATTGGTTTATGTATCATTAGCTGTGATTTTTTTACATGAATGGTATTTTGGACTAATTGCTGGAATAATAGTATTTTTAATTGGTGCTGTCATTGGTTTTTTCTATGTTAAATCTGAAAATGAAAAACATACTAAAGTAGAGGATAGCGAAAAAGTAATTGAAGAAGTTAAAGAAGAAACACAAGAAGAAGCAAAATAATTAAACGGGGAGATATGAAATGGAAGAGAATAAGGATATCTCAGTCGAGCATGAAGAAAAACCTGTTGAAGTAACAGAAGCAAAGACTGAAACAACCGAATGTGCCATAGAATTAAATAACATTTCTAAAGCATATGGTAATCATATGGTTTTAAAGAATGTATCTATGCATGTTAAAAAAGGAGACATTTATGGATTCGTTGGTCCAAATGGTTCCGGTAAAACAACAATTATTAGAATTATTACAGGATTAATTAAACCAACATCTGGAGATTTTAAAATTTTTGGTGTTCCATCAACATCATTAAAAATTAATTCTGCAAGAAAGAGAACTAACGCAATTGTTGAAGCACCTTCAATTTATTTAGATTTAAATGCATATGAAAACATTAAAATGCAAGCTATTATTATGGAAGCTAATTTTGACGATGCTAAAATTGATGAGCTTTTAAAGATAGTTGGTTTAGGTGATGTAGATCGTAAGAAGAAGGCAGTTAATTATTCACTAGGTATGCGTCAAAGATTAGGTATCGCAATGTGTTTAGTTAATTCACCAGAATTCTTAATTCTAGATGAACCTTTAAATGGATTAGATCCTGAAGGTATTGTAGGAATTAGAAATTTAATTCTAGATTTAAATAGAACAAAAGGAATTACATTCTTTATTTCATCACACATCCTAACAGAATTAAATCTAGTTGCTAATAGATTTGGTATTATTAAGAATGGTGAATTAATAAAAGAAATATCAAGAGATGAATTAGATAATTTAGGAACTAAGACAACTGAAATTAAAACATCTGATAATGATAAAGCATTTGAAGTTTTATCAGTTAAATATAGTGATTATATAACTAAATCTAATGATGTTATCATTGTTGATGGTTCTATTAATATTAATGATATTATGGCTGAATTAATAGCTAATTCTATATCAATTGTTGATATTAAGACTAAGGAAACCTCTATTGAGGAATATTATATTTCTACAGCAGGAGGTAATAACAATGCTTAGTTTATTAAGAGTAGATATGTATAGATTCTTAAAGAGTAAACAATTTTTAATTGCTTTAATAGCATCAGTTGCAGTTGCTATATTATTGCCAATTATTTGTTTTTCTTTTGAAGAAATTGTAAAGAGTTTAGTTGGAGCATCAGCTGATGAGCCTGCTAGTGGTAGTTCATTTTTAGCAAAAGATTTTGCATTTATTAATTTTGGATTCTATTTTCCTATTTATATATCAGGACAATTCTTGATGTATATGTATAATTTTGAATTCATATTAGTTGTAATTTTATTTTCAATTGCAATTACAAGAGATTTCGCATTTGGAACAATTAGAAACAAAATTATAACAGGCAAGTCTAGAACAGAGATTTATTTATCATTATTCATTACATTATATGTATTTATGGTAGGTATCGCACTTGTAAGTTCATTAACAGGCTTTGCTGTAGCATGTATGTTCTTTAAGTTTGCTGCTGAAGGAGAAGAATTGATAGGATATGTTGGTAATTTCTGTTTATCAATGGTATTCATGTTCTTATCATATTTCTTCATTTGTTCATTTATGTGTTTCTTTGCAGTAGGTCTAACAAAGACACCACTTTCTATAATATTTACATTATTATTAGCATTCTTAGGATATTTAATTGGAAGTTTATCACCTGCTATTATTTCATTATTACAGGTGTTTGCTGGTGAAAATGATGTACAAATATATATAGATTTAATAACTTTCTTAAATGTTATGAATGTATTTGGTGAAACAGCCGCAATGAATTTCACAGGCTTTAAGATTTATGAAATCATAGGATATACATTATGGCCAATATCATTTGGTGCATTATTTACAGGCTTTGGTATTTTAATATTTAATAAGCGTAACTTAAAATAATCGTTGGTGGTTGAAAAATAATTATACATATTATATAATATGTCTTGTATTCCAAATGAGAGGAATAAGTAATATAATTAAGCATTTAAGAGAGCTGTAGGTTGGTGTAATACAGTATGATGATTATATGAAATCTATCCTTGATGGATAATTTAATTAAAAGTGCCTGCGTTGCAGGAATTAAGGTGGCACCACGGTAATTCGTCCTTAAAGATTTAATTCTTTTAAGGACTTTTTTTATAGGAGGAATTAATTATGCTAGATATTAAATTTGTAAGAGAAAATCCTGAAATTGTAAAAGAAAATATTAAAAAGAAATTTCAAGATCAAAAGCTTCCATTAGTAGATGAGGTTATTGATATTGATAAAAAGATTAGAGCTTTAAAACAAGAAGCTGAATCATTAAGATTCCAAAGAAATGATTTGTCTAAACAAATCGGAGCTTTAATGAGAGAAAAGAAGATTGATGAAGCTAATAAGATTAAAGAGATTGTTGCTAAAAACAACGAAAGAATTGCAGCAATCGAACCTGAGCTTGACCAATTAGCTGAAGAATTAAATAAGAGAATGATGGTTATTCCTAATATTATTGATAAATCAGTACCAGTTGGTAAAGATGATTCAGAAAATGTTGAAAACCAAAAATATGGAGATCCAGTAGTACCTGCATATGAGATTCCATATCATTCAGATATTATGGCAAGATTTGATGGCCTTGATAAGGAAGCATCAGGTAGAACATCTGGTAATGGTTTCTATTATTTATGTGGACCTATTGCTAGATTACACTCAGCAATGTTATCTTACGCAAGAGATTTTATGATTAATAAAGGATTTACATATTGTATTCCTCCATTTATGATTAGATCAGATGTTGTTAATGGAGTTATGTCTTTTGCTGAAATGGAAAATATGATGTATAAGATTGAAGGTGAAGACCTATACTTAATTGGTACTTCAGAGCACTCAATGATTGGTAGATTTAAAGGACAAATTGTTAAAGAAGAACAACTTCCAATCGCTCTAACTTCATATTCACCATGCTTCAGAAAAGAAGTAGGTGCTCATGGCATTGAAGAGCGTGGAGTATATAGAGTACATCAATTTGAAAAACAAGAAATGATTGTTATTTGTAAGCCTGAAGAATCTATGGATTGGTATAATAAGATGTGGTCTTATTCAGTTGAATTCTTTAGATCATTAGACGTTCCTGTAAGAACATTAGAGTGCTGTAGTGGTGATTTAGCTGACTTAAAGGTTAAATCATGTGATGTTGAAGCATGGAGCCCAAGACAAAAGAAATATTTCGAAGTTGGTTCATGTTCAACACTTGGCGATGCTCAAGCAAGAAGATTAGGTATTAGAACTAAAAATGAAAATGGTACATATTTAGTTCATACACTAAACAATACAGTAGTTGCATCCCCAAGAGGATTAATTGCAGTAATTGAAAATAATTATAATGAAGATGGATCTATTAATGTTCCAAAGGCATTACAACCTTACATGGGTGGAGAAACAATTTTAAAGCCTATAAAGTAATTATCGGGGTGATATAGTGGCAATAAAGGTAGAAAGTGAAGGACCAAACAAACCTAAATTTAGAATTAAATGTGAATACTGTATGACACAGTTTACATATCAACAAGAAGATATTGGTTTTAGATTATGGTATCCACATGGATTTGTATATTGTCCAAAATGTCAAAAGCCTTTAAGACATAATCCTGAAAAATATATAATTAAAGAATAAAAATAGCCCTTAAGCATATTATTTGCCTAAGGGCTTTTAATTATAAAAAAAGTCCCGTTTCTTACGGGAGGGAGAAAAAAACTTTTTGTCAAAAATAGGAACAAAATATAAAGGGTTTAGTATATAAAAGTTTTGGCTTTAATAATCTATAAATTATAACAGGGGGGGAGAGTATGATTATAGATTATATAATTTTGTCCCTATTTATTTTTGACACTTATATTTTAAACAAAAGAATTGTGAGAATAATATGAAAATAATTGCAAAATATGTGATTTTTAACCATTTACTTAAATTTTAGTTAAAAATTAGCCTAATTATATAATATAATAATTAGTAGATAGTATATGGGAGGACTCTATGAACACAAAAAAATATTGTTTTGCAGTATTAAAGAAAATGGATTTAAATTCATTATATGAAGGAAGCCAAGCTACATTAAAGGCACTAGATGATAATTTAGTTAGTATTATAAATACTGAAGCACCTATCACAATGAATTTAGTAAAGGCTAGATTAAGAGAAGCTTTTAATATTGGAAAGATTAGTCAAAAAGCCTTAGATATTATTGAAGAAGAAATAAAGAAATTAGGCTTTAAAAAGACTGATAATTTTTATGATACAGTTTATTGGCCAGCATCAGGTGTATTTAATATAGATTATTTAAGAGATGGATATGAAAGACAAATATATGATGTTCCATTCCAAGAGATGAAAAATCTTACTGATACTCTAAATTTAAGAGGAGAAGAATTATATAGAGAAATTTTAAAAAATTTTGGTTTCGAGGTTTTAACTAAAAAGGCAGAAGATTATTTAAAATTTATAGAAAAGAAGTGTAAGTAGTGTTTAAAAAGATTTATTTATTATTGTTGTTATCTATATCTACATTTGTGTTATTTTCATGCAATAAGAATAATAAAAAAGAAGATGAAGAAACATATGATGTCATATTAAATAGATATATTGATAATTTAATAGATAATACAACTTCATATATTCCATCTTGGAATCAAGAATCATTTAAAAATAGATGGAATTATATTGATGGAGTATTCTTAAAATCTATTATAGATTTATATAAGAAGACTAATGATGAAAAATATATAAATTTTGTTACAAATTATACAGATTATTATATTGATTCAAATGGTAATTTTAGATGTCCAGATCCTAATTCTTCAAGTCAAACTGAATTTTTGACAAATGAATTAGATTCTATTTGTGAATCAAGAATATTATTTGATTTATATGAATATACAAATAATATAAAATATTTAAGAGCTATAAATTATACCGCAAATGTATTATCATCTATGAATACAGTATCAAATGGTAAGAATTATTGGCATAAAGAATCATATCCAAATCAAGTTTGGCTAGATGGAATGTATATGTATATTCCTTTCTTATCTAGAGTTTTATTATTGAATAATAATCAATCTGGATTTGATAATATAAAAGCACAATATGAATTTATTAAAGATAAGATGTATAGTCCAACAAAGAAATTATATTATCATGGATATGATGATTCAGATGAAAAGATATTCTGGGCACAAGCTAATGGATGTTCATCATCATTTTGGTCAAGATCTATGGGCTGGTATGTAACATCACTTTCTGATTTATTGGAATATATTCCAGAAAATAATTCAAATAGAGAATATTTTGTTAATTTATATAAAGAAACAATTGATGGAATATTACAATATAAAGATAGTGAAACTAATATGTTTTATCAGGTATTAGATAAGCCAGGAGAAAGTGCATTAGTTCAATATATTAAATATTTAAAGCCACTAAAGAATACAATGTATACTGAAAATTCTAATATTTCTAATTATTTAGAATCATCAGGCTCATCTTTATTTGCGTATAGTATATTAAAGGGCTGTAATTTAGGTATTTTAAATGATGATTATAAACAAATAGGAAAAGATATATTTATGGGAACATATAATCATTCATTTAAGGATAATAAATTAAATGATATTTGTATTACTGCAGGACTGGGTCCTGATACAAAAACATATAGAGATGGTTCATTTGAATATTATCTAGCAGAACCTGTTGGATCTAATGATGCGAAAGGTGTTGGACCATTTATTATGGCATATTTACAATTATAGGAGATTAAAGTCTCCTATTTTTGTTTTTAATATTAAAATACAATTTAAAATATGTTAAAATTAGAAAGTAAATTAATATATTAATGGTGCTTATTATGTTAAAAATATATTTAAGAAAAAATGAAGAGATTGAAAAATTAAATGGATATCCTTGGATATTTTCAAATGAAATAGATAGATTTGTAGGTGAATTTGAATCTGGTAAGGTATGTGAGGTATACACATCTTTAAATGAATTTTTATGTTATGGATTCTTTAATTCATCATCTAAAATAATGGTTAGAATATTATCATTTGATAAAAATGAAAAGATTGATAAAGAATTCTTTAAAAGAAGAATAGAATACGCAATCGAACATAGAAAGAATCTAGGTTGGAGTGCTACTCGTCTTGTCTTTTCAGAAGCTGATTTCTTACCGGGACTTGTTGTAGATAAATATGGTGATTATTTATCTGTTCAATTTATGTCCTTAGGTATGGATATGATTAAAAAAGATATTATAGATATCTTAGTAGAATTAACAGGATGTAAGGGTATATATGAAAGGTCTGATATGCCTACAAGAGAAAAAGAAGGTTTAGAAGAAACTAAAGGATTCTTATATGGAAAATTTGATCCTAGGGTTTTAGTTGAAGAAGATGGAATTAAATTCTATGTTGATATAGAAAATGGACAAAAGACTGGATATTTCTTAGATCAAAAGCTAAATAGAGATATTTTAAGATTATATGCTAAAGATAAAGTAGTATTAGATGCGTTCTCTAATGTAGGAGGATTTGCCCTACATGCCTGTAAATATGGTGCTAAGCATGTCGATGCTTGCGATATATCAGAGCGTGCATGTAATGAGATAATGATTAATGCTAAATTAAATGGATATAATCAGCTAGAAGCTAAATGTGTTGATGTATTTGATTATCTACATTCGGATATTAAAGATAAATATGATTTAATAATATTAGATCCACCTGCATTCTCAAAGAATAAGGATTCTATTAAAAAGGCATATAGAGGATATAAAGAAATTAATATGCAGGCAATGAAAATAATAAAATCTGGTGGATATTTATTAACATTTTCATGTAGCCAGCATATGACTCCAGATTTATTTATGCAAATGATTAATGAAGCAGCATTAGATGCTAAAAGAACTGTACAATTTTTGGATTTTAGAATTCAAGCTCCAGATCATCCAGCATTACTTCAATCTGAGGAGCAATTATATCTTAAATGTATGATATTAAGAATTAAGTAATTATTATAAAACGTGGTTGAGTGACCATGTTTTATTTTTTCTATTTACTACCTAACAAATCATTTTACTACCTAAAATACATTGCAAATTAGGTAGTAAATATTGGAATACTACCTAAAATATGATATAAATTAGGTAGTAAAAGAGGTTATTAACATGAGAATGAAAAATAATTATCATACACATTTAAAATATTGTGGACATGCAACAGGTGTTACAGAAGATTATGTTAAAGAAGCTATTAGATTAGGATTTGATGAATTAGCTATTACAGATCATGGACCTATTCCTGTTGATTTTATGAATAAACAAGAATATAAAGATAATTATTGTTATGAAAATATGAAGCTAGAATTTGTTCCTAAATATTTAAATGAAGTAAAAGAATCAAAAGAGCTTCATAAAAATGAAATAAAAATATTATCAGGATTCGAAACTGAATTTATTTATGATAGATTACCATTTTATAAATTCTTAAGAGAACAAGTAGACTTTATAAATTTAGGTGTTCATTTCTTTAAGAATAAAAAAGGACATATTATTGATTGTTATAATAATTTATCTTATAGAAATATAGATGAATACAAAGATACTTGTATAAAAGCTATGGAAACAGGCTTATTTAATACATTAGTACATCCTGATATGTTTTTCTGTAGCTATAAGGATAAAAATGGTGAAAATAAATTTGATGAAAATTGCGAAAGAATATCAAAAGAGATAATCGAGGCTGCAATCAAGAACAATGTTTATTTAGAAGTGAATTGCAATAATATTAAAACAGAAGAGATGGCAGCTAATCCTAATTCTTGGAGATACCCAAGAAAAGAATTCTGGATGATTGCGAAAGAATATAAAGATTTAAAGATTATTGTAGGCTGTGACGCTCACGCACCAGAAAGATTATTAGGCTTCCATGTAGACGCAATATATAAATTTATTGATGATTTAGGTTTAAATGTATTAGATAAAATGGAAATAAATCATTAATAATTAGGATGATAAAAAATGAAAACACTGTTTATATATTATTCTAATTCTGGAAATGGAGAATTAGTAAAAGAATATTATGAAAAGCTAGGATATGATACTAGAAGAGTAGAACCTAAAAATGGTCTTCCTAAGGGAATGTTTTTACAAATGATGGTTGGTGGAATGTTAGCTGGAATGAATCATAAATCTAAATTAAAAGATTTTAATTATGATATTTCTGAATATGATGAAATAATTATTGGTTCACCAATTTGGAATGGAAGATTGGCTTGTCCAATTAATACAATATTGAATAATATTAATTTAGATAATAAGAAATTAACATTCATATTATATAGTGGTGGAGGAAGCGCTCCTAAGGCTGTTAAGAAGATAAATAAAAAATATAATGCGAAAGTAATTGAGATTCAACAGCCTAAAAAATATCCTGATAATTTAAATAAATTAGCACAGTAAAGTCCTTTGGTTTTCCAAAGGATTTTTTATTATATTTATATAAAAATTTAAGTTAATTTTAGGTTCCTATTTTATCATTAAGTCAACTAAGGAGTGATGTTTATGAAGCATAAATTATTAGGAACTTTAAGTATATTAGGCTTATTAGCACTATCAGCATGTACATCAGTTAAAAATAGTAATTCTAATACTGGAGATGATATATCTGGTAATACTACAGCTATAGAATTAGAAGAAGATAATATAACTTCAGAATTTAGATTAGTAGATGAAAATGGAATTCAAATATATGCAGTAAATAATATATATACTATATCATCTGCAGGTGTATATACTGCCTCTGGAAAGCTAGAATCAGGACAAATATATGTAGATGCAGCATCAGAAGATGTCGAACTAGATTTAGATAATGCATCTATATCAAGTGCATTATTATCTCCAATATATGTTAATGATTGTAATGACTTTACATTAAAATCAGTAAAGGATCAAACAAGCTATATTTATGATAATAGAACAACTGATTATTCGGCTTCAACTGATGACATAAATGGAACTGGTGCCGTTTATGTTAAAAATGGTGATTTAAAGATTAAGGGAAAAGGATCTCTTTTAGTAACATCATCTGCCAATAGTGGTATTCATGGAAAAGATAATGTAAGTATTAAAAATGTAACTATGTTAGTTAAAGCAGTAAATAACGGAATTAAAGGTAATGATAAAGTAACAATAGAAGAAAACCCTAAGCTAGGTATTGTTGCCGGTAATAATGGTATCACTACATCTAATTCTGAATTAGGTTCAAAGGCACAACATGGATATATTTATATAAATGGCGGTGAAATTACAATAAATTCATATGGCGATGGAATTGATGCGGCATATACAGTAGAAATAGGAACATCTACTGATTCTGATGGAATAGTTTATGAACCAATTATTGATGTTTATACTAATATATATTCATCATATGCAGAATCTTCAACAACAAATACAAAGAATAAATCTAGTTATGGTCCAGGAACAATGCCTAGCCAACCTGGTGGTGGCTTCGATGGTGGTGGAATGGAAGGTGGAAAGGCAGCAGAAAAGGCTGACCAGTCTGCCAAGGCTATTAAAGCAAATGAGGCAATAAATATCACAGCTGGAACTATATTTACATATACATATGATGATGGATTGCATACAAATTGTGATGAAAAATTAGATAATGGAAATACACCATCAGCAGCTATAATAATCTCAGGTGGAAAATTAGAAATGAAGGCATCAGACGATGCAATTCATTCAGATAAATCATTAACAATCGCTGGTGGAACTATATATGTGGCAGAAGCACATGAAGGAATTGAAGGAAAAACAATTAATATTGAAGGTGGAGATATTACAGTTTTCGCAACAGATGATGGTGTAAATGCATCAACATCAATCAATATTTCAGGTGGAAAGCTAGATGTTAATATGGCAGCATCAGGAGATGTTGATGGAATAGATTCTAATGGAACATTAACAATTAGTGGTGGTATTGTAATAACAAGAGGCCCAAATAGTGAAATGGCAGCACCTCTAGATGCGGATGGAACTATAAAATTAAGCGGTGGTATTATAATTGTTTTAGGATACGCACCAAGAAATGCTTCAGTAAGTCTTCAAAAAACTACATCAACTAATGGCTTATCTAAAGGAGAACATAGTGTAACAGTAGGATCTGAAACTATAACATATTCAAATGCAAATGCTTATAATGGCTCTACAACTGTATATGCAAATGCTTCAGCAACCGTTAACTAATATTTAGAATAATTGACCATTTAGTATAAAATACTAATGGTCTTTTATTTTTGGTTTAAAAATGATAAAATCAAATATAGGATAATTCTATATAGGTGAAATATGATAACAATTTTAAAGGGAGATATTACAAAATCTAATACTGACGCAATTGTTAATGCTGCAAATATATATCTTTTAGGTGGTAGTGGTGTATGTGGAGCTATTTTTAAGGCTGCAGGTGCTAAAGAATTACAAGCCGAATGTGATACATTATCTCCAATTAAAACTGGAGAAGCTGTAATAACAAAAGGATATAACCTAAAAGCTAAATATATTATTCATACACCAGGACCTAGATATAGCGGTCCTGAAGATGCAGTTTTATTAAGAAATTCATATTATAATTCATTAAAGCTCGCGGATGAATATAAGCTAAATTCTATATCATTTCCATCTATTGGAACAGGAGTTTATAGATACCCTTTAGAAGATGCAGCTAAGGTTGCTATAGCGGCAATACATGAATTTTTAAATGATTATCCTAACACAACAATAAAGCAAATATATTTTTATTTGTTTGATGATAATACATATAATACCTATATGAATGAATTAAACAAAAGATAAGGAGGACTAATAATGGATAAAGAAGCAGTTATAAGAGAATCAAATAAAAAGGCTAGTTTATATAATATTTATGCAATATTAGTTGTTCTTAGCTTATTAGTTGTCATTGAAATAGCAAATGAAATTGGATTATTTGAAATACCAAAGATAGTAATGAGACCAACAGTTGGTATTTCTGCCGTAATTTTTTTAGTGCCAATTTGTATATTTATTATTCATGATAAAATTTTGAAAAAAGAAAATTCAATATTAGAAACTAATTTATTTAAGTTTATTATTATAACTGTTGCCTATGTAGGATTAACACTTATGGCAATAACACTTTCATATCATGCAGTATTATTATTGGTAGTTCCTCCAATTATGGCAGCTCAATATCGTAACAAAAAGACTACATTAATATTACTTTTAGTGGCTACTACATTATCTGTTCCTTTCATTATTTATGGTTCATTCTTTTTTGGATATGCTGATAGAAATTTATTAAAAGAAATATTAACAGATGATGAATTAACAGATTTATCAATAAGAGTCGAAATGGTTAAAGATAATCCAAAGAGAATGTTAGAATTATTTACACACCATGTCTTACCTCGTTGGATTTCTATTATATTAATTGATGTTTTAGTATCTGGTATTACTCAAAGAAATGCTGAAATGCTTGATAAACAAAAAGAATTAAGTGATCAAGTTACTCATGAGATGGAACGCCGTACTCAAATGCAAAATAGAGTAATCGAGGATTTAGCGGCAGTAATTGAAACTCGTGATGTCGGCACAGGTGAGCACGTTATTAGAACTAAAAAATATGTTGGTATGATTGCAAGAGAAATGCAAAAATATCCAAAATATAAAAATATATTAACAAATAAATATATTAAACAAATCGAAAATTCAGCGCCACTTCATGATGTTGGTAAAATTGCAGTTAGAGATGCAATATTACTAAAGCCAGGAAGACTTACACCTGAAGAATTTGATGAAATGAAGAAGCATTCAGCTAAGGGTGGAGAAATGATTAATAATATTTTTTCTAACCTAGATGATGACGAATTCTTTAAAATTGCATATGATATTGCAGTGTCTCATCATGAGAAATGGGATGGAACTGGATATCCTAATGGATTAAAGGGCGAAGATATTCCTCTTTCAGGAAGAATTATGGCAATTGCGGATGTATATGATGCCTTAACTTCAAAAAGAGTATATAAGGATTCAATGCCACCTAAAAAGGCATTTGATATTATAGTTGAAGGAAGAGGAACTCATTTTGATCCTGATATTATTGATATTGTAATTACAATTAAGGATAAATTCATTTCATATGTAAATGAAGCAAGAAAGAGATTAGGGGAATTACAATAATCCCCTAGGTGGTTGTTGTGAAGTATTCAATTAAAGAAATATTATCTCACGGCTTCGTTATGGGAAATGTCAAAATTGATAATGCTATTAAGGCCAATACAAAGACATTATCCAAGGAAGAGGAGAAAGAATTATTTTTAAATTCAATAGATAAATCTTTAAAAGAAATAGAAAATATGGATGATAATTCATATTTAACAGTTCAAAAGCTTATGATTTCTGATCCCTTATTAAGAGAAAATGGACTTAAGAATATCGAAGAAGGTAAATCTGCGGTTGAAGCTATTAATTTAGTTATGGATGAAATAATTAAATCATTAGCTAATTCATCATCTGATTATCTAAAAGAAAGAACTAATGATATATTAGATGTCACAACTAGATTAATTCATAATTTAGATAATAAGAAAAAGAAAAAATTAAAAAAGACTTTTATCTTATATACTGATAATTTATTACCTTCATATTTAATTAAGAATAAAGATTTAATCATAGGTGTAATAGCTAAAAGTGGTGGTTATACATCTCATAGTGCTATTTTATGTAGAAGCTTTGATATTCCTTATGTTATTGCAGAAATAGAATGTAAGGATAATGATACAGTATGTATAGACACTAGAAAGAATAAGATTGCGGTTAATCCATGTCTTGAGGATATGGAAAGATATATTGAAGAAATAAATTCTTCTAAATCATTCATAAAAAAGGCAGTATCACATCCAGGTTTCTTATTTTTAGCTAATGTATCTATTGGTAGTGAATTAAATAAAATAATTGAATATGATTTTGATGGTATTGGATTATATAGAACTGAATTAATATTTATGAATTCTAATAGACCATTATCGTTTGATGAACAATATCAGATTTATTCTAAAACAACTAGTCTTTTAGGCGATAAGATAATAGTATTTAGAACATTTGATGTTGGTGATGATAAAAAGATATCATATTTAAATACTAATCATAAGGGCTTTGATAATTATATTAATAATAAAGAAATATTTGAAACGCAGGTTAAGGCAATGCTTGCTTCAAATATTCATAACAATGTTAGAATAATGTTTCCTATGATTGAAAATGAATATGAATTTAATTATTTAAGAGAATGGGTAATTAAAATCGCAGAAGATAATAATTACAAAATACCTTTAATTGGTATGATGCTAGAAACTAAGAGCGCTCTAGAACATATTAATGACTTCGTTAATACAGATTTTATTTCTTTAGGAACAAATGATTTAACAAGTGAGCTATATCATATCAATAGAGAAAATAGAATGAATAATTTTAATGAATTTATTGACGATTTAATTAATAAATTAAAACCGGTTGTAGATTTTTGTGATAAAAGAGATATCTGCTTATCAGTTTGTGGTGAGCTTGCGAGTGTAAAAGAGGTCGCATTAAAGTTTTATAAGATAGGTATTAAAAACTTATCTGTATCAACATCTGCGATACAAATGTTAAATAATTGTTATACAGATTTTATTGAGGAAAAATAGTGCATGTTGACTAATTCAATGATAATATGTATAAATGTAGCAACTTTATATTGTATTAATTAAGCGTGCTTGGGAGGAAAAAGGTGTTATTATACCAAAAATTATAGTATTTTATTAAAGTTGGTATATGAGGCGACTTAAAAATAAAGAGTATGAAAAAAATAGTATTATTTGTTAGCGCAATAGTTTTGTCGATTGCATTAGTAGTATTAATTGTTTTGTTATCAAATTCTAAAAAAACAATAATAGTTAAAGGAATATTGGAAAAAGACGAGTTATCACTTGGGAAACAAAAAGTATTCAATTATCATTACGATAAAATTAATGGGGAAAGCAAAGTGATTACTTTTACTGTTAAATCGCCAAATTCTTTTTACAATAATGTAATTAAACAAAACGATTTTTATAACGAAAATCTTTTTTTTGATAGAGATGATTTATTAGCATATGGATTTTTAACTTCTAATGAATCTATATTTAGTTACGAAATAAAAGAAAATGGAGCAGTGAAAATATCATCTGTTTTTGGTTCATACTACGACCATGAAAAAAACAACAATTATTATATTCCAGGGCCTTTTAGCTTAAATATATCAGCAGATAAGTTGTTAGATGAAGAAGAAATGACATTTAAATATTATTCTAAACCAAATGATGATTGGCTTGCTAATAATTTTGATGCTTTGAAACAAGTTGTATATGCGTTACCATCTAGCTTCTATAGTATTGTGGATGATTACATTTTAATAAAAGGAGAATGTATATCATATCAAGATTCAAAAGAAGAAATAGTATTAAGTCATTATTTATTAAAAATTTATGAAGATAATAATGCTGTGAGGATAACTCATTATAATTAATATGTTTTCCTCAATGATGACGTTTAAGTATTTTGAGAAAAAATAGTGCTTAGTCGGGCACTATTTTAATATTTAATTTTTTATTTGTGTTTTTATACTATATCTAGTATAATATGTTTGTTGTGAAATGGAGATGGAGAAAAATGAGTACATTAGTTATAGTTGGTAGCCAATGGGGCGACGAAGGAAAAGGAAAAATCACTGACTATTTAGCACAAGAAGCTGATGTTGTTGTAAGAAGCCAAGGTGGTAACAACGCTGGTCATACAATTACATTTGATGGTGAAAAGTTCGCTTTAAGAAGCATTCCTTCTGGAATCTTTAGCCCACATATTAAAAACGTAATGGCTAATGGTATGGTTATTAATCCTAAGCAAATGCTAGAAGAGCTTAAGGGCTTAGAGGAAAGAGGCATTAAGGATTACCAATTATTTGTTTCAAATAGAGCACACATTGTTCTACCTTATCATGAAATGCTAGATGGAGCATATGAACAATTTAAGGGTGACAAGAAGATTGGTACGACAAAAAGAGGTATCGGTCCTTGTTATACAGATAAGGCATCAAGAATCGGTATTCGTATGGCAGATTTAGTAGATCCTAAATTATTTAAGGAAGCTTTACAATCAGCTTTAATAATTAAGAATATGGAATTAAAGATGCTAGGCTTAGATACTCTAGATTTCGATACTGTATATAATGAATATGTAGAATATGGAAAGAAGATTAAGCCTTTCGTATGTGATACATCTGAATTATTAGAAAAAGAAATCGAAAAAGGTTCAAAAGTATTATTTGAAGGTGCACAAGGTGTAATGCTATGTATTGATCATGGTACATATCCTTATGTAACATCATCTTCGCCTACTGCAGCATCAGTACCACTAAATTCTGGTATTGCTCCTAGATATATTAATAATGTATTAGGTATCTGCAAGGCATACACAACAAGAGTTGGTGAAGGTCCATTCCCAACTGAAATTGAAGGAGATCTTGCACATTATATTCGTGAAAGAGGTCATGAATATGGTACAGTTACTAAGCGTCCAAGAAGAGTTGGATATTTAGATGCTGTTGCTCTAAATTATGCAAGAAGAGTTTCTGGTATTAATTATTTATCTTTAATGCTATTTGATGTTTTATCAGGATTAGAAGAATTAAAGATTTGTTATGCATATAAATTAGATGGCAAAGAAATCAATACAGTTCCTGCAACACTTGCAGAACTTGAAAGATGCGAGCCAGTTTATGTAACACTTCCAGGCTGGAAGGAAGATATAACTACTGTAACTTCATTTGATGAATTACCTGAGGCAGCTAAAAACTACA
Source organism: Acholeplasmatales bacterium (assembly GCA_017441525.1). GTDB lineage: Bacteria > Bacillota_I > Bacilli_A > Acholeplasmatales > Anaeroplasmataceae > Anaeroplasma. The sequence continues at coordinate 37,149 of JAFRXJ010000002.1, forward strand.
TCAGAAAGGTAGAAGAATTAACTCATACTGAAGTTGCTATATTCAGTGTTGGTCCAGATCGTAAACAAACAATTAGATTAAAAAATATATTCTAATATGGAAAAATTATTAATATCTGCATATATATTAGGTATAAACTGTAAATATAACGGGAAGAATAATTATAATCCATTAGTTGAAAAGCTAAAGGAAAGATATATTCTTATTCCCATTTGCCCAGAAGAAATGGGCGGCTTATCTACACCAAGAAATCCATCAGAAATATTAAATGATAAAGTTATATCATCAAAAGGTGATGATGTTACTAATAATTTCTTTGATGGTGCTAATAAAGCTTTAGATATAGTTAAAAAAGAAAATATAAGTAAAGCTTTATTAAAAGAAGGTTCACCTTCTTGTGGATCAAATTATATTTATGATGGCACATTTACTAAAACTAAAATAAATGGAATGGGTTTTACAGCAAGATTATTAAAAAATAATAATATTAAAATATATACTGAAGATGAAATAGAATTATTATTAAAATAAGGAGATTATATCTCCTTTTTTCTTTTTTATGTTATACTAAATATAGGATGTTACTATAAAAAATAAAAAAAGAGATGATAATTTATGAAAAAGGTTAAATTAATTGGCTATAAGGATCAACCATTTTATTATTATTCTTATGAAGTTGATAAGGCTGATAAAATGATGATTATTGCCCATGGTGTCGCAGAGGATGCTAGAAGATATGATTATTTTGCAAGGAAATTAAATGAAGAAGGATTTAATGTTTATGTAATTAGTCATATCGCTCATGGTGAGGACTGCAATCTAGATGATTTAGGCGTATGGCATAAGGGTGATTTCGATGGCTGTCTAATGAATATTAATTATTTATATAAGGATGTAATAGAGAAAAATATAGATAATCTAAAAATATTATTTGGACATTCGATGGGCTCATTCATGGTTCAAAAGTATCAATTAATGTATAAAAATAATTTTGATAAATTGATATTATGTGGATGTGCAATGCCTAATTTTAAATATAAGCTTGGAAGATTTGTTATATCTTTTATTAATATATTTAAATCTAATAAGCGAGTTCCTGGATTCGAAAAGATGTCATTTGGTTCATTTAATAAAAAATTTGAGAATGAAACATCTGTTGATTGGCTAAGTAAAAATAAAGATAATAGACAATATTACATAGATAGTCCATATTGTGGTTTTGTATGTACTGCAGGATTTTATAAAGAATTTTATAAAAATGTTTCTAAAATTCCAAATGGAAAATATAAGAAATTATATTCGAAGGATTATCCTATATTATTAATAGGTGGAAGTATGGATATGGTTTCTGAATGTTCTAAGCTATTAATTAAATTAGCGAATTTTTATAAGAAGCAATCTGATAAGGTTACATATAAAATTTATGAAGGAGATCGTCATGAGATTCTTAATGAAGATGATAAAGATTTAATCATTAAGGATATCATTGATTTTGTAAATAATAATGGATAAATATATTTTAGCAATAGATCAAGGAACAACTTCAACTAGAGCGATTGTCTTTTCAAAGGAAGGAAAGATCATTAATCAAGCTAGTGAAGAAATAACTCAATATTATCCTAAGAATGGATATGTAGAACATAACGCAACTGAAATTTTTTCTAAAACATTAGCTGTAATGCTAGAGGCAGTAATATCATCTAATTTAAATTTTTCTCAAATAGAAGCAATAGGTATTACTAATCAAAGAGAAACTATTGTAGTTTGGGATAAAAAGACACAGCTTCCAGTATATAATGCAATAGTATGGCAATCTAATCAATCAAAGGATGTCTGTGAAGAATATAGGGAATATGAAGATTTGATAAAAGAAAAAACAGGATTATTGTTGAATCCTTATTTTAGTGCGACAAAACTAAGATGGTTATTTAATAATTATCCTGACATTGAAAGAAGAGCATTTAATGGTGAATTATTATGTGGAACTATTGATTCGTGGTTAATATATAAATTAACTGGAGGAAATGTTCATAAAACAGATTATTCAAATGCTTCTAGAACATTGTTATTTAATATAAATACAGGTACATGGGATGATGACCTATTAAAATTATTTAAAATTCCTAAATGTATATTACCTGTAATATCTAATTCTAATTCATTCTTTGGTTATTTAGATAAAAGTGTGATTCCATTTAATATTCCTATAACTGGAGTATTAGGAGACCAACAGGCTGCCTTGTTTGGTCAATGCTGTTTTGAAAAGGGTGAACTTAAAAATACATATGGTACAGGTTGTTTTACATTATTAAATACTGGAGACAATATTGTTAAAAGTAAGCATGGTCTTTTAACAACAGTAGCTTGGAGTATTGATAATGAGATAAGCTATGCCCTTGAGGGGTCAGTATTTATAGGTGGAGCTGCCGTACAATGGCTAAGAGATGGACTTAGAATGATCAAAAAATCATCTGATAGTGAAAAATACGCAACAGCAGTAGATTCTTCAGATGGTGTTTATATAGTACCTTCATTTACAGGACTAGGTACTCCTTATTGGGACGCAGATGTAAAAGGGGCAATATTTGGTTTAACACGCGCAACAAATAAAGAGATATTTATTAGGGCAACACTAGAAGCAATTGCGTATCAATGTAAAGATGTAATAAAAACAATGGTAGAAGAATCTAATATTGAATTAAAATCTTTATGTGTTGATGGTGGAGCAACTGATAATTCATTCTTAATGCAATTTCAATCAGATATTTTAGATTGTAAAATTATATTACAAAAGGTAAAAGAATCAACCGCACTAGGGGCAGCACTTATTGCGGGTCTTGGTGTAGGTATATATAATAACCTAGATGAGATAAAGAAAATAAAAGCCGTTAAGAAAACATTTGTTCCTAAAATGGATAGAGAAGAAGCAAAAAGATTATATGATGGTTGGTTAAAGGCAATCAAATCAACTATAAGCTATAAATAAAGCACTCAGACGAGTGCTTTTTCTTATATTAATAAAAAATTTTAAAAAAATTAGCACTCTACTATTGACAGTGCTAAAAAATGTGATATACTATAAGTGTAATTGGCAGACGAAGATATAGAGTGCCAATAGAAAAGAGGAAAAGAAAATGAGAAATGATTTATATAGTTTAGTAAATGAATTTAATAATTTATTTTATGATGGAGGATACAAGGGATTTCCAGTAGATGTTATTGAAGCTGAAAATGGATATAGAGTAATCGCTGAAATTCCTGGAGTTAAGAAAGAAAATATTCAAATTGAATTTGAAGATGGAATTTTAACAATTACTGCAAATGCTGATAAGGCTGAAAATGTTAAGTATTTAATCCATGAAAGAAATAGCCAAAAGCTAAAGAGATCAATTAACTTCGGTGATATCGATGAGGATACAATTAAAGCAAATTACAATAATGGCTTATTAGTTGTAGATATCGATGTTAAGAAGGAAGAAGAAAAGGTTAAAAAGACAATTGAGATTCAATAATTAGAAAGAGGGCTTGTTTATGTATAATCTAGAGAATAAAAAAGATAACTATTTTGGTTTATTTGATGAATTCAATAATTTGTTTAGTGATGCATTAGGTAAAGACATGAAAACAAACATCTTAGAAGAAGATGATAAATATGTTGTTACATCTGAGGTTCCTGGTATAGATAAGAAAAATATTAAAATTGATGTATCTGATAATACATTAGTAATTAATATTAATAAGAAATCTGATAAGAAAGAAGCTAAAACTAATTATCTTGTTAAAGAAATTAGCGAAAGCAATGTATCTCGTTCATTCTATCTAGATGATATGGATGAAAATAATGTAACTGCTAAAATGGATAATGGTATTTTAACTATTACTGTTTTAAAGAATAAAGAAATCAAATCTGGTATTAAAAAGATTATGATTGAATAATTTAGTTATTATCAATAGTTAATATTGTTAATATAATTCTCTCCTTTCGGGTGGTTAAATACCACCCATTTTCTTTTTTATTTATAAAAATCATTTATTTATAAATACTTTAGTGTTAAAATAATAAAGTATTAAAAAGAGGTGCTATATTATGACTTTATTAGCTAAAAGAAGTATTATAAAAGAAGATAAAAGTAATATCATTACTCTAGGAGCAATTGCAAAGGAACAAAAGAAAGCAGATCCATCAGTAGTTAACGCAACTATTGGTATGTTATATGGTGAAGATGAAAAGTTATTTGCATATAAATCTGTAGATAAAGCTTTAGCAATGCTTTCAACAGATGAAAAATACGCATATGGATCTACTCCTGGATCTAAAGATTTCCATGAGGCAGTAAAAGCATGGGTATTTAGACAATATTACAATGAATTTAAAGATATTTCAGCAGTAATGGCAACACCTGGTGGAACAGGAGCTTTATCAAATACATTTGCTAATTACTTAAATGATGGTGATAAGGCATTACTTCCAAATTATATGTGGGGCAATTATAAACAAGTATTATATGAAAATCATCAAGATTTTATGACATATAAATTATTTAATGATAATGGTGGATTTAATTTAGATGATTTAAAAAAATGCATGTTAGATTTAAAAAAATCTCAAGGAAGAATTCTTGTTGTAATTAATGATCCTTGTCATAATCCTACTGGTTATTCAATGACAGAAGATGAATGGATTAAAGTAATTGATATGATTAATGAAATATCAGCTGATGGTACACCTGTTGTATTATTACATGATATGGCATATATTGATTATTCTAAAGCTGGATTTGATTTTACAAGAAAAAATATTTCTTTATATAAAAAATTAAATGATAATGCAATGGTTATTATGGCATTCTCAGGCTCTAAGACTCTAGCATTATATGGTGTTAGATTAGGTGCACAGGTTGCTGTATCAAATAATAAACAAAATATTGAAGATTTTAATAAAGCAAATAAATTCTCAAGTCGTTCAAAGTGGAGTAATACAACAAATCTTGGTATGAACCTTGTTACTAAAGTATTTACTGATAAAGAATTAAAAGAATCTTTTGAAAAAGAATTAGAAGATTCTAGAAACACATTAATTAAAAGAGCAAATGCCTTCTTAGAAGAATCAAAGAAGTGTGGATTACAAACATTACCATTTGATTGTGGATTCTTTGTCACTATTCCTTGTAATAATCCTGAAAAGGCTTATGATTATTTAGTAAAGAAGAAAATACATATCATTCCAATGGGCAAGGTATTAAGAGTAACAATTTCTGCAATTCCACTTGCTGATTGTATAAGATTACCTAAGATTATTAAAGAAGCTATCAACGCTACAAATTAATACATTTTTAATCCGGTTTTACCGGGTTTTTCTTGTTTAGGGTTATTTATATGGATATATTAAAATATTTATCAACGAACAAAAAAATTAATAATATTATTTCATCAAAAAAGATTAATGTTTCAGATTCTTGTGACGGATTTAATATAATGCTTATCGCATCAGATTTTATGAGTGGTGATTCCACTCTTTTTGTCGTTTTGCCAAGTGTTTATTTAGCTCAAAGATATTATGATGAATTATGTCATATTGTTAATTTTGATGATGTTTTATTTTTTCCAGCAGATGAACTATTCTCAGCTGAAATGATTAGTGCGTCTGGAGATTTCTTATATGAAAGAATAGAAACTATCTTCCAATTATTAGAAAACAATAAAAAGATAGTTATTATGAATATGCACGCAGCTATAAGATATGAAATGAGTAAAGATATTTGGTCAAATAGCTGTTTTAAATTAGTAAAGAATCAAATAATAGATATTAAAGAATTATGTGATAACTTAATTAAAATAGGATATATTCCGTCATATCAAGTAACTAAGACTGGAGAATTCTCTAGAAGAGGATCTATTATAGATATATTCCCACTAGGATATGATAATCCTATTAGATTAGATTTCTTTGATGATGAAATAGAAAGAATTAAAGAATTTGATATTGAAACTCAAAGAAGTATAAAAGAAATAAATACATCTTTAATACTTCCAGTAGCTGAATTTATATATGATGAAAATGATTATAAAATAGCTAAGACTAAAATTAGAGGATTTCTTGATAATTTTGAATTAAATCAAATTGAAGATGATATGTATAAAAAAGATTTATTAAATCTATCTGAACATCAATCACTTGATACATTAGGTAGATATTTATCATTCTTTGATAATACTAAGACTAATATATTTAGCTTTTCTGATAATAAAAGAATATATTTCATAGATTATAAAAAATCATCTGATGCATATAATAGATTATTATTAGATGTCGATGAATATTGTGGAAGAATAGGTGGATATTCATTATCTAAATTTGATAATTTCATGGATTTTAATGAAATAGTTAAAGAAGGTAATGTATTAGTTGAAGGATTAACATCTTTAGGAGATACAGATTTAAAGATTGTAGCAAATGAAATTGATCCATATCATGCAAATATAAAAAATATATTAAGAGATTTCTCTGCGTATAGATTAAAGAAGTTTATTGTCGCAATAGAAAATAAAGATAGATTAAAGAATTTAATGCAATTAATGGATGAAAATAATATCATTGTTAGAAAGACAAATGATTTTTCTAATTTAGAGCCAGGTATTATTTATGCATATGATGGATATTTACCTTCATTTAATCTAAAAAATGATAATTTAATCATTATAAATGAGCATGATATATTTGATATTGATTATCATGCAACTAAGGCAAGATATAAATCTATATATAAGAATGCTAGAAAAATATCTAATTATGATGAGCTTGAAATTGGTGATTATGTAGTTCATTATGATTATGGTATTGGTATTTATTCTGGTATTGTAATGATGGAAAGAAATGGAATTAAAAGAGATTTCATTAATGTTTCTTATAAAAATAATTCAGCATTATATATTCCATTAGAGAAAATATCTAATTTATCTAAATATGCATCTAAGGATACTGAAGGTGTAGAAATACATGAAATTGGTAGTGCCGTATGGGCTAGAACTAAGGCGAGAGTTAGAAAAAGAGTTCATGATATTTCTGATAAATTAATAAAATTATATTCTGAAAGAAAGAATTCAAAGGGCTTTGCATTCCCAGAGGATACTCCTGAACAAATAGAATTTGAAAAGGAATTTGAATATGATTTAACTCCAGATCAATCTAGAGCGATTAGAGAAATAAAGATAGATATGGAATCAGAAAGACCAATGGATAGATTGGTTTGTGGAGATGTAGGATATGGTAAGACTGAAGTAGCACTAAGAGCGGCATTTAAGGCTGTTTATGGTGGTAAGCAGGTTTGTGTATTAGCTCCTACAACTATTTTAGCTAGACAACATTATTTCACATTTAAAAATAGAATGGATAAATATGGAATAAGAGTTGAATTATTATCTAGATTTGTTACTAAGAAAAATCAAAATATTATTATTGAAGATACTAAGAAGGGCTCTGTTGATGTTTTAATTGGAACACATAGAGTTTTATCTGATGAAATAAAATATAAGGACTTAGGCTTATTAATAGTAGATGAGGAACAAAGATTTGGTGTAACTCATAAAGAAAAGATAAAAGAATTAAAGGTTAATGTAGACTGTATTACCTTAACCGCAACACCTATTCCAAGGACTCTTCAAATGTCGGTTATGGGAATAAAGGATTTATCTATGATTGAAACACCACCAAAGAATAGATATCCAATTCAAACTTATGTTATTGAAAGAAATGATAAGATTATTAGTGAGGCAATAACAAGAGAAATAACTAGAGGTGGACAAGTATTCTATTTATATAATTGGACTGAATCTATTGAAGATGAGGCAGCTAAGATTAAATCATTAGTTCCTCACGCAAGAATATGTATAGGCCATGGTAAGATGAATAAAGATCAGCTTGAAAGAGTTATAACTGATTTTATTGATAGAAAATATGATGTTTTAATATGCACAACTATTATTGAAACTGGTATTGATATTCCTGATACTAATACATTAATTATTCATGATGCTGATAGATTAGGCCTTGCTCAAATGTATCAAATAAGAGGTAGAGTAGGAAGAAGTAATAAGATTGCGTATGCATATTTAATGTATGAGCCTAGAAAGATATTAACTAAGGAAGCTGAAAAGAGATTACAGACTATCAAAGAATTTAATGAACTAGGTTCAGGATTTAAGATTGCGATGAGAGATTTATCTATAAGAGGATCAGGGGATTTGTTAGGTGAAGAACAATCTGGTTTTGTTGAATCTGTAGGTATCGATATGTATTTAAAGATATTAGATGAAGAAATCAATAATAAAAAGGAAGAAGATTCAAAGGTTGATTCATCTATTACAACTCCATTAGTTTCAAGAACTATCAGTAAAGATTATATTGAAACGGATGATATGAGAATAAAGATTCATAAGAGAATAGATAAAATAGCTAGCTTAGCTGATGCAAATAAGCTTGTTAATGAATTAGAGGATAGATTTGGTAATGTTCCTGAAGAAATCTTATTATATATTTATGAAAAGACAATGGATAAATATTGCGAGAAACTAGGTATATATAAAATAGATAGATCTAAAAAGGAGATGATTATATTATATTTTTCTAAGGAAGCATCTTCTAATATTGATGGTAATAGATTATTTATGGCTATGCCGGATGATAGTCTAATTAAATTAGGATACAACAAAGAAAAAGAGATATATGTTAGCTTATATGGAATGAATAATAATAAGCTAAAGGCATTAAGTCTTATTTGTGAATTTTTTTCCAATTTTGATAAAAAATTATAATGCGGATTTCTTTACAAAAAATGCCTAATAAGTTATAATTAATATGTTAATGATACTGAAATAATAAACGGAGGAAACGTATATGGCAACAACTACTAAAAAGCCTGCACAGGCTACAAAAAAAGATACAACTGCACCTGCTAAAAAAGCACCTGCAAAAATTCAACCAGCTAAGTCAACTGCAGCAAAGCCAGCTGCACCAGCAAAGGCTGTAGCAGCACCCAAGGCGCCAGCTAAATCAACTGCAAAGCCAGCTCCAGTATTAGCTTCAGCTCCAACTAAGGCAGCTCCAGCAAAGAAGGAAGCTCCTAAGAAAGAAGTTGCTAAGAAGGAACCCGCAAAGAAAGCTACTAAGGCAGCTAAACCAGCTCCAGTAATGGCATCTGCACCAGCTCAAGATACTGCAACTGATGTTAAAGCAAGAAAGGCAGCAGCTAAGGCAGCTAAGCCGGAAAAGAAGGCAGCACCAAAGCCTAAGAAGACAGCTGATCTATCTAAGATGGAAACTGCAATGAAGCAAGAAGCAGCAGCAAAGACAACATCTACTGGTAAAACTGCATACCATGTATCAAAAAGAGATAATGATGGTAGAGAGTGGAAAGTATTCATCCAAGGCTCTGACAAGGTAATTAAATTATTCAAAACTCAAGCAGAAGCTCTTGATTATGCTAAAGCACTTGCTAAGAACAAGGATGACGGAAGCTATGTATTATTACATGGTTTAGATGGTAAGATTAGAAGATACTAATAATATTTGGGGTATTTATTACCCCTTTTATTTTTTCTTTTAATTTAATATAGAATATTAAAGAAAAAAGTTAAAAAAGTTGTTGCATATTGCTAAATTTTGTTATAAAATTAAAAAGGCTCTATATCGAGCAAGAAGTGGCTGTGAAGTGGAAGGTTGCCGACACACGGATTGCCGTTGTCATACGTGTTGGGTTTTTCCATGGAGCAAGTCTATACGACGATTATAGGCGAAAGGAGTTTATTAAAATGGCAAAAGAAAAAATCAAAATTCGTTTAAAATCTTATGATCACAGATTACTTGACTTATCAGCAAAGAAGATTGTTGATTCAGTTAAGAAGGCTGGTTCAGTAGTTAATGGTCCTATTCCACTACCTACAGAAAAGGAAATCTTCACAATTTTACGTTCTCCTCATGTAAATAAGGATTCACGTGAACAATTCGAAAGAAGAACACATAAGAGATTAATTGAAATCGTAGATCCAAATCCTGCGACAATTGATGCTTTAATGCACATTGATCTACCTTCTGGTGTAGACATCGTATTAAAGAAGTAATTATTAAAATATTTAAAAGAAAAGAGGAAAATTTCAAATGGCTAAGGGAATCTTAGGTAGAAAATTGGGTATGACTCAAATTTTCGATGCAGCTGGAAACTTAATTCCAGTTACTATCGTTGACTGTTCTGATAATGTAGTATTACAACAAAAGACAGTTGAGAACGATGGTTATGTTGCTGTTCAAGTTGGTGCTTCAAATAAGAAAGAAGCTTTATCTAACAAACCTGAACAGGGTCACGTTGCTAAGGCAAACACTGCTCCTAAGCGCTTCATAAGAGAATTCCGTTTCTCAGAAGCACAAGGAAATGAGTTAACTTCTTACAATGTTGGCCAAGAAATTAAAGTAGATATATTTGCAGCTGGTGATGTTGTTGACGTTACTGGTACTTCAAAAGGTAAAGGTTTTGCTGGTACAATTAAGCGTTATAACCACCATGTATTAAGAATGAGCCATGGTACATCTGCATGTCACCGTATCGTTGGTTCAATGGGTGCTATCAAAGGTAATATGAAAGGTAAGAAGATGCCGGGTCATATGGGTAATGTAAAAGTTACACTTCAAAACCTTACTATTGCAAAGGTAGATTCTGAAAGACAATTAATCCTAGTTCGTGGTAATGTACCAGGACCTAAAAAAGGATTTGTAATGATTAAAACAGCAGTTAAGGCTGCTAAGTAATTAGGAAAGGAGATTTATTATGCCAAAGATCGCATTATTAAATCAATCTGGAGAAAAGATTAAAGATTTAAATTTAAGCAATGACGTATTTGCTGTTGAATTAAATCAACAAGTAATTTATGATGTGGTTAACCAACAAAGAGCTGCTATGAGACAAGGTACTCATGACACTAAGGGTCGTAGCGAAGTTCGTGGTGGTGGCCGTAAGCCATGGAGACAAAAAGGAACTGGCCGTGCTCGTCAAGGTTCAATCCGTGCACCTCAATGGGTTGGTGGTGGAACAGTATTTGGTCCTACACCAAGAAGCTATGCTTTCAAGCTAAATAAGAAGGTTAGAGCATTAGCTATGAAGAATGTATTAACATATAAGGTTAATGAAAAGAAGTTAACTGCAGTTGACACTATTAAGTTAGACGCAATTAAGACTAAGGATTTCATTAACGTATTAAATAATTTAAAGGTTGAAGGTAAGACAATGGTTTTAGTTTCACCTGAGGAATTAACTGAATCATTAAATTTATCAGCTAGAAATGTTGAAGGCGTATTCGTTACACCAGTAGACAATGCATCTGTTTATGAAATTTTAACTTTCAAGAATTTAGTATTAACAGAAGCTGCTGTAAAGTACTTTGAAAAGGAGTTAAACTAATATGACAAAAGCATTTGATATTATTCAAGCCCCTATCATTACTGAAAAGACAATGGGCTTAAAGGAAAACTTCAATAAGTACACATTTAAAGTTGCTAAATCAGCAAACAAAATTGAAATTAAGAACGCAATCGAAGAAATCTTCAAGGTAAAAGTATTAAGCGTAAATACAATTAATGTTTTACCTAAGCGTGCAAGAGTTGGTCAACATGTTGGTTGGAAGCCAGCATACAAGAAGGCTATCGTTGAGTTAGCTAAAGATAATAAGATCGACGCTTTCGAGATCTAATAGGAGGAATTATTAACTATGGCAGTTAGAAAATATAAGCCAACATCAAATGGTAGAAGAAACATGTCAGTTTTAACATTTGATGAAATCACAACAGATACTCCTGAAAAGTCATTATTAGCACCAAAGAATTCAAAAGCTGGTCGTAATAATACAGGACGTATTACTGTTCGTCATCAAGGCGGTGGCGTTAAACAAAAATATAGAATCATTGACTTCAAGAGAAATAAGGATGGTATTCCTGCAACTGTTAAGTCAATTGAATATGATCCAAATAGAAGTGCAAACATCGCATTATTAGTATATGCAGATGGTGAAAAGAGATATATTCTTGCTCCAAAAGGTTTAACTGTTGGAACAAAAGTTGTTTCTGGTGCTGATGCAGATATTAAACCAGGTAATGCATTACCAATCGTAAACATTCCTGTTGGTGCATTAATCCATAATATCGAATTACATCCTGGTAAGGGTGGACAATTAGCACGTAGTGCTGGTGTATCTGCTCAAATCTTAGGACGTGAAGGTAGATATGTATTAATCCGTTTAGGATCTGGTGAGGTTAGAAAGGTTTTAGCTACTTGTAAGGCTACAATCGGTGAAGTTGGTAACGAATCTCACGAATTAGTAAGAATTGGTAAAGCTGGTAGAGCTCGTCATATGGGCTTACGTCCAGAAGTACGTGGTTCAGTTATGAACCCTTGTGATCACCCTCATGGTGGTGGTGAAGGTAAGTGTCCAGTTGGTCGTCCTTCTCCAATGACTCCTTGGGGTAAACCAGCACTTGGTTTAAAGACTCGTAAGCATAAGAAAGCTTCTAACAAACTAATAGTTCGTAGAAGAAATGATAAGTAGGAGTAAGGAGGAATAATATGGCTCGTTCAATTAAAAAAGGACCTTTTTGCGATGAAAGCTTAATGAAGAAAGTTGAAGCTCAAAAAGGTAATGGAGATAAGAAAGTTATTCAAACTTGGTCTCGTAGATCAACTATTTTCCCTGCATTCGTAGGTTTAACTATAGCTGTATATAACGGTCGTGAACATGTTCCAGTTTATATTACAGAAGATATGGTAGGACATAAACTTGGAGAATTCGCTCCAACAAGAACATTTAAAGGACACACTGCAGCAGATGCAGATAAGAGATCATAATTAGGATAGTAAAGGAGAAAAATAATGGAAGCAAAAGCAATTGCAAAAACAGTTAGAATAACTCCACGCAAGGCTCGTCTTGTTGTTGATTTAATCCGTAACAAGGATGTAGCTGAAGCAAAGGCTATCTTAAAATTCACAAATAAGCAGGCTTGTGAAGTTGTTTTAAAAGTTTTAAATTCTGCAGTAGCAAACGCAGAACATAATAATAATATGGATGTAAACAATCTATATGTATCATCTTGTTATGTAACAGATGGTATCAGAATGAAGAGAATGTTACCTCGTGCTAAGGGCCGTGGTGATGTAATTTTAAAAAGATCATGCAACATTACTGTTGTAGTATCAGAAAGAGAGGCTAAATAACATGGGTCAAAAGGTAAGTCCAGTTGGTTTAAGAGTTGGTATTAACCGTGATTGGGATGCTGCTTGGTATGCTGGAAAGAATGAAGTAGCTGATTTATTACATGAAGATTTAAAGATCAGAAACTATATTGAAAAAGTATACGCTAAAGCACAAGTTTCTCGTGTTATTATCGAGCGTTTAAAAGGTTCTAAGAATAAGGATCGTATTAAAATTACTTTATACACAGCTAAGCCAGGTATCGTTATCGGTCATGAAGCTGAAACAAAGAATAATGTAGTTAAGCAACTACAATATATGACAAAGAAAGATATTATTTTAAATATCGTTGAAATTAAGAGAGCAGAATTAGATGCTACATTAGTTGCTAGATCAATTGCTGATCAATTAGAGGCTAGAGCATCTTTCCGTAGAGTTCAAAAAGTTGCTATTCAAAGAGCACTTAAGGCTGGTGCTAAGGGTGCTAAGACATTAATTTCTGGTCGTTTAGGCGGTGCAGAAATGGCAAGAAGTGAAGGTTATAATGAAGGTCAAGTACCTCTACAAACACTTCGTGCAGATGTTGACTATGCAGTAGCAGAAGCAAACACTACATATGGTAAACTTGGTATCAAAGTATGGATCTATAAGGGTGAAGTATTTGGAATTAAGCCAAGAGATACTGAAGATAAGAGACAAAATAGAAAGCCAAGTGCAAAGAAGCCTAGAGCTGCAAAGCCAGCTACTGATGCTGCTTCAGCTCAAGAAAGCACTAAGGGAGGTAATTAATTATGTTAATGCCTAAAAGAACAAAGTATCGTCGTCCACATAGAGTATATTTCCATGGTAAGGCAAAGGGCGGTACAGAATTAGCATTCGGTGATTATGGTATCGTTGCAACTGAAGGTTGTTGGTTAACAACTAATCAACTTGAGGCTGCCCGTGTTGCCATTACACGTAAGATGAACCGTCAAGGTCAAGTATGGATTAAAGTATTCCCACACTTAAGTAAGACTAAAAAGCCTTTAGCAGTACGTATGGGTTCTGGTAAGGGTTCTCCAGAAGTATGGGTTGCCGTTGTTAAAAAAGGCGTAATTTTATTTGAAGTTGCAGGTGTAGCAGATGATATCGCACGTGAAGCATTACGTTTAGCATCTCATAAGTTACCTTGTTCAACAAAGATTATTACAAAAGTAGGTGACGAGCAATAATGAAAACAAAAGATTTGAATAAAGACATTCGTAAAATGTCTGTTGAGCAAATTAATGCTAAAATTGCAGATTTAAAGGAAGAATTATTCAACCTTAAGTTCCAAGCTGCTCTAGGAAATATTGAGAAGCCTGCTCGTATGAATGAAATCAAAAGAACAATTGCTAGAATGAAGACTATTCTTACTGAAAAGGCTAATGCTAGCAAGGCTTCAGAATAGGAGGAGACAACATGGAAAGAAATAGTCGTAAATTTTTCCAAGGAACTGTAGTTTCTGATAAAATGGATAAAACAATCGTAGTATCTGTTGATACTTTTGATGTACATAAAATCTATAAGAAGCGTGTAAAAAAATCAACAAAGTTTCATGTTCATGATGAGAACAATACTGCTAAGGTAGGAGATGTTGTTCAATTCATGGAGACTAGACCACTATCTAAAACTGTATGTTATACATTAGTTAAGGTAGTTAAGGCTAAAGAAACAATATAGGATCCAGGAGGTACAATCATGGTTCAACAAGAAACAAGACTTGCAGTTGCTGATAACAGCGGTGCACGTGAATTATTAATTATTAAAGTATTAGGTGGAGCATTACACAGATATGCTTATGTAGGCGATATCGTTGTATGTTCTGTTAAAGAAGCATCACCAAATGGCCAAGTTAAGAAGGGTGATGTTGTTAAGGCCGTTATCGTAAGAACAAAGAATCCAATCAGAAGAAATGATGGATCATATATCAAATTTGATGAGAATGCAGCAGTACTTATTCGTGAAGACAAGACTCCACGTGGTACTCGTATTTTCGGACCTGTTGCTAGAGAATTACGTGATAAGGATTTCATGAAAATCGTATCTTTAGCACCTGAAGTACTATAAGGAGGTGCCGTTTATGAATATTAAAACTGGAGATACAGTAGTTATTATTGCTGGTAAAGATAAGTTTACAAAGGATAAAAAAGGCAACCTAGTACCTACTACAGGTAAGGTTTTAAAAGTTTATCCTAAGACTAACAAAGTATTAGTTGAAGGTGTTAATAAGGTTAAGAAGCATCAAAAGCCTACTCAACAAAACCAACAAGGTGGTATTATTGAGATGGAAGCTCCAATCGATGCATCAAATGTAATGTTATTAGATCCTAAGACTAACAAACCTACTCGTGTTGGTATTAAGATTGATGAAAAAGGTAATAAAATCAGAGTTGCTAAAAAATCTGGTTATGAATTTAAGTAAGAGGAGGTAGAATATCGTGAATCGTTTACAAGAAAAATATCAAAATTCTGTTAAGGCAGAGTTACAAAACAAATTCGCATATAAATCTTCTATGCAAATTCCTGGATTAGAAAAAATAGTAATCAATATGGGTGTTGGTGAAGCTGTTGCTAATTCTAAAGTATTAGATGACGCAGTAGAAGAATTAACACAAATCGCTGGTCAAAAGCCAGTAGTTACTAAGGCAAAAAAGTCAATTGCAAACTTCAAACTTCGTGAAGGTATGCCTATCGGTTGTAAGGTAACATTAAGAGGAGAAAGAATGTATGAGTTCTTAGACAAACTTGTATCAATCGCTCTTCCACGTGTTCGTGACTTCCGTGGTGTTAATCCAAATGCATTTGATGGTCGTGGTAACTATACATTAGGTGTTAAGGAACAATTAATCTTCCCTGAAATCAATTTTGATCAAGTTAAGAAGATTCGTGGTATGGACATTGTAATTGTTACTACAGCAAAGACAGATGAAGAAGGACGTGCTCTATTATCTTTAATGGGTATGCCTTTTAGAAAGTAAGGATGGATATTAAGTTATGGCAAAAACATCAATGGTTGTAAAAAATCATAGAAAAGCAAAATTTAGTGCACGTCAATACACTCGTTGTGAGAGATGTGGACGTCCACATGCTGTTATTAGCAAGTTCAAATTATGCCGTATTTGTTTCCGTGAATTAGCATACAAAGGACAAATTCCAGGCGTTAAAAAGGCTAGCTGGTAATATATTCCAAGGAAGAATAGGAGGAATAAACAAATGATGACAGATCCAATTGCTGATATGTTAACTCGCATCAAGAATGCAAACGCAATGCGTAAAGAAACTGTTGAAGTTGGTACTTCAAAGGTTAAGAGCGCAATCTTAGCTGTTCTTAAAGAAGAAGGATACATCGCTGACTTCAAGTCTACAAATGATGTAAAGAGTGTAACAACTATCACATTAAAATATACTGAGAATAATCAAAGAGTAATTAAGGATTTAAAGAGAATTTCTAAACCAAGCTTACATGTTTATAGTACAGCTGAAGAATTACCAAAGGTATTAGGTGGTTTAGGAGTTGCAATTATTTCAACTTCTCAGGGAATTATGTCTGATAAGAAGGCTCGTAAGTTAAACATCGGAGGCGAAGTATTAGCTTACGTATGGTAGTATTATCTACTAAATTATAAAAAATATATAAAGAAGAACTTAAAAATCAAGGAGGTATTACATATGTCTCGTATTGGTAATAAGGCAATTAGCATCCCTGCAGGCGTTACTGTAACAGTTGCTGAAGGTAACGTTGTAACAGTAAAGGGCCCTAAGGGAGAATTAACTGCTCAATTCAATAGCGAACTAGAAATTAAAGTTGAAGCTACACAAGCTGAAGTTAAGCGTCCAAACGATACAAAGCAATGCAAGATGATGCATGGTACAACTCGTGCATTATTACATAACATGGTTGTTGGTGTATCTGATGGATTTACAAAAACAATTGAAATCAATGGTGTTGGTTACCGTGCTCAAATGCAAGGTAGCAAACTAGTATTATCTGCAGGTTATTCTCATCCTGTAGAGATGGCAGTACCAGCTGGTTTAAAGGTAGAATTACCTAAGAACACAGTAATCGTTATTAGTGGTGCTGACAAGCAAGCAGTAGGACAATTTGCGGCTGAAATCCGTGAAGTACGTAAGCCAGAACCTTATAAGGGTAAAGGATTTAAGTATAGTACTGAACATATTCGTCGTAAGGAAGGAAAAACTGCTAAGAAGTAGTTAGAAAGGAGTACTAAATATGATAAATAAGGTATCAAAGAATGCATCTCGTGAAAAGAGACATTTAAGAATTAGACAAACTCTTAAGGGTACAGCTGAAAAGCCAAGATTAAGTGTTTTCCGTTCAAATTCTCAAATCTATGCTCAAATTATTGACGATGTAACTGGAAAAACTTTATGTAGTGCTTCTTCACTAGATAAAGAATTAAAATTAGCAAATGGTTCTAATGTTGCTGCTGCAACTGAAGTTGGTACTTTAGTAGCAAAGAGAGCATTAGCACTTAAGATTGAAACAGTAGTATTCGACCGTGGTGGTTATTTATTCCATGGTAGAGTAAAAGCTTTAGCTGATGCAGCAAGAGCAGCTGGATTAAAGTTCTAAGGAGGTCAAATCTTTATGAGTCAAGAAATTATTAAAGAAGTTGAACAACCAGAGTTCGAAGAGCGTGTTGTTACAATCAACCGTGTAACTAAGGTTGTTAAAGGTGGTAGACGTTTCCGTTTTGCTGCACTTGTAGTAATTGGTGATAAGAAGGGTAACGTTGGATTCGGTACAGGTAAGGCTAATGAAGTACCTGATGCAATCCAAAAGGCTATCGAAAGCGCAAAGAAGAATATTATAAATGTTGCAATTGTAAATTCTACTATTCCTCATGAAGTTACAGGCGTTTATGGCGCAGGTAGAGTAGTATTAAGACCAGCTTCAGCAGGTACCGGAGTTGTTGCCGGTGGTCCAGTTCGTGCTGTTGTAGAATTAGCTGGTATTTCTGATATTTTATCAAAATCATTGGGTTCTGCTACACCTATTAATGTAATCAGAGCTACAATAGAAGGGTTAAAGAGCTTAGAGACTGTTGAACAAGTTGCTGCTAGACGTGGCAAGACAGTTGAAGAGATCTTAGGTTAATATCATGTATAAGATTACTTTAATTAAGAGCTTATCTGGACGTAAGCCAAATCAAGTTGCAACAGCAAAGGCTTTAGGTCTTACAAAGATCGGTCAAACTGTTACAAAACCAAACAATGAAGCAATAAAAGGTATGATTGTTACCATAGCACATATGGTAAAGGTTGTAGAAGAATAATAATAAAGGAGGTACCTATAATATGTTAGATCAATTAAAACCAGTTGCAGGTGCTAGACATTCAAAGAAGCGTTTAGGCCGTGGTATTGGTAGTGGTTTAGGAAAAACTGCTGGTAAGGGTACTAAGGGTCAAAATTCTCGTTCAGGAGGAGGAGTTCGTCCTGGATTTGAAGGTGGACAATTACCTTTATTCCAACGTTTACCTAAGAGAGGATTCAACAGTCATTTTAATACTGAATACTCAATCGTAAATATTGAACAATTAAATGTATTTGATAATAATGCAGTTGTTGACGCAGATGCATTAATTGCAAAAGGCTTCTTCAAGGAAGCTGGTGTATCAGGAGTTAAGGTATTAGGCAAAGGCAAATTAGAAAAGAAATTAACTGTAAAAGCAAATAAATTCTCTGAATCTGCTAAGAAGGCAATTGAAGCTGCAGGCGGATCTGTTGAGGTGATTTAATTTGTTTAATAAGGCAAAACAAATTTTAAGCAATCGTGAGATTGTCTTAAAAATTATAATTACTTTTGCATTATTATTAGTATTTAAAGCAGGAACTTATATCCCAATCCCTCTAATTGATACAAACTCAGTTAGAAACATGATTTCAGATAATAGTTTCTTAACAGTTTTAAATGCATTCTCCGGTGGAGGTTTATCTAATTTCTCTATTCTTGCTTTAGGTATTTCACCATACATTACAGCGTCAATCGTTATTCAAATGCTACAAATGGTAATTCCTAAGTTCCGTGAATGGGGCGAAGAAGGAGAAAACGGAAAACAAAAGCTTAACCGTTTTACAAGATACACAACAGTTGTAATTTCGTTAATACAAGGTTTATTAATTATTTTCAGCTTAGGTTCTAAGCCAGATAATATTTTAACAAGCTCAGTATTACAATATAATAATATTTATTGGTTAATCTATATCTACATGGCTATAGTAATTACTGCAGGTTCTGCATTTACAATGTGGTTAGCTGACTTAATTACTCGTCATGGTATTGGTAATGGTTCATCAATGATTATCAGTGCAGGTATTATTTCATCTATACCTTCAATGTTCGTAACATTATCTAATAAATATTTAGGAGCTCAATTCTCTGGATTGAATTTATTCTTCTTTATATTAATAGTAGTATTATATGTTGCTATGATTTTAGGTGTTGTTTATTTCGAAGGTGCAGTTCGTAAGGTTCCTGTACAATATGCAAACCGTCAAGCTGGACAACAAGGATCAGATATTCCTATTAAGCTTAACAGTGCGAATGTTATTCCAGTAATTTTCGCATCAACAATTCTATCTATTCCTCTTACAATAATTGGTGTATTAGGATTAAGTACAGAAACTTCAAATGTTGCTTATTGGTTAAATCAAGTATTCTCTAACCAAGAGCCAATCGGTATTGCATTATATGTAATTTTAATTGTATTCTTTAGTTTCTTCTATTCATTTATGCAAGTAGATCCTGAAAAGATTGCTGATAACCTTGAAAAACAAGGAGCATTCATTCCAGGCTATAGACCAGGTGAAGAAACTAAACAACAACTTTCAAAGATGTTATTCAGAATCACTTTAATCGGTGCTACATATTTAACAATTTTAGCACTAGTTCCAATTATTGTTGCTAAATCATTTGGATTTACAGCTCAAGAATCATCAAAAATTACAATTGGTGGTACATCACTTATTATCATTGTTGGTGTTGCTATTGAGACATTCAGACAAATTGAAACAGCATCAGAGACAAAGAACTATAGAGGATTCTTAGACTAATTAGGAGGAAATTCATAATGAAACTATTAATTATGGGTAGACCCGGAGCTGGAAAAGGAACTCAAGCAGTAAATATTAGAGAATATTATAATATTCCTCATATTTCAACTGGAGATATGTTCCGTGCAGCTATTAAAAATCAAACAAAACTTGGTATGGAAGCAAAAGGTTATATGGACAAAGGAGCTTTAGTACCAGATGAAGTAACAATCGGTATCGTAAAAGAAAGATTGTTAGAAGATGATTGCAAGAAAGGATTCCTATTAGATGGTTTCCCAAGAACAATCGCACAAGCAGAAGCTTTAGATGCATTCTTAAAGGAAAACGGAATTAAGCTTGATGCTGTATTAGATGTTAATGTACCAGCTGAAATCTTAGTAAGACGTATGGTTGGTCGTCGTGTATGTAAGACTTGTGGTGCAACATTCCATGTTGAATTCAACCCTTCAAAGGTTGAAGGCGTATGCGATAACTGTGGTTCACCACTTATTCAAAGAGCTGATGACACAGAAGCTACAGCAAAGAATCGTTTATCAGTTTACGATAATCAAACTGCTCCGTTATTAGATTTCTATAAGAAGCAAAATATTTTAAAAACTGTAAATGGTGATCAACCATTAGATAAAGTTTTTGATGATATTAAATCAGTATTAGGTGCATAGTCGAAATTATGATTATAA
>JAFRXJ010000011.1 GCA_017441525.1 Acholeplasmatales bacterium
CTTCCAAAAGCTACAAATGCTGGCACATATACTGTTTATTACAAAGTAAATGAAGGTGACAACAATAATGCTGTTGCTGCTCAAAGTGTACAAGTTGTAGTAGATAAGGCTAATGGTCCAGATTTAACAAATATACTTACGCCAACATATGAAAGTGAATCTGGTAAATTAGATGGAAAGATTTCAGGTGTTGATGAAACGATGGAATACTCTAATGATGGCGGTAATTCGTGGCATAAAGTTTCAAGTGGTGTAAGTGAGTTAACTGGCTTAGGACATGGAAGTTATTTATTTAGAAAAGTAGGCGATATCAATCATTATCCAAGTGCAGTTGTTACAGTAACTATTGGTATTAAGGATACTCCTTTAGCTCCACTATCACCTGTTGGCGTAAATGCAATAGGAACAGCTAGTGATGGCAAGATTACTGGTGTAGATAATACTATGGAATATTCTGCTGATGGTGGTAACACATGGACTGCTATTACAGGTGTAGAAATTGAAAATCTTTCTCCTGGCGATTATCTAGTTAGAACTAAAGCTAACAACTTAAGCAATCCTTCATATGCTGCTACTGTAACTGTTGGAATTGATAAAGTTGATCAAGAAGGACCAAAAGCTGAAAATATGCATCTAACATTTGCAAGTTCTAATGATGCGCAAGATGGTAAGGTTGCTGGTGTAGATAACACTATGGAATATTCTGCTGATGGTGGTAACACATGGACTGCTATTGAAGGAGAAACAATTGATAATCTTAAAGTTGGTGATTATTTAATTAGAAAAGCTGAAACAACTTATTTAAAACCTTCAGAAGCAATCAGTGTTACTATGGAAGCAAAAGCAGCTGCTCAATCTCCAAGTGCACTTGGAAAAATAGATACAACTGATAGCACAGAAAACGATGGCGTATTATCAGGTCTTAATGATAGTATGGAATATTCTATTGATGGTGGTAACACATGGACAAGAGTTCCAACAGGAACAACTAAACTTGAAAACCTACCAGTAGGCACAGTATTAGTAAGATATGCTGAAACAGATACAACATTGCCAAGTGCTCCTGTAGCAGTTGAAATCAAAGCCGGTTTAGTTGTATATTCTGCTTATTCTGGTGCTGGTCAAGATTGGACAAGAGGATCTAAATTAAATGGCAGATTTGTCTTCAAACGTAATGTAAATGACCACAAGACATTTGATGCATTTGCTGGATTAGTAATTGATGGAAAAGATGTTGATTCAAATAATTATGAATTAAGTTCTGGTTCTGTAATTGTTGCGTTAAAACCAGCGTTCTTAAATAGATTATCTGTTGGAACACATACATTAACCGCTAAATTTAATGATGGTGATGATGTAACAATCAGCTTCAATATTAAAGATAGATCATACACTGTTCCAAATACTAGTGTTGATAATCCAAATGCTGTAAATAATTTTGGTCTATTGGCTTTGGAAATTATGTTAGGATTATCAATTATAACTTTGACAAGTGTATTAATCTTAAAAAGAAGACAAAATAAAGAATCTACTAAATAGATTTAAAGAAAAATAAAATCCCTAAATCATTTGATTTAGGGATTTTTTATTATGGCTTATTAATATTAATTATTTTATTTCTTCAAAGTCATCAGCGCCATGTTTACATAGTGGACAAATAAAGTCTTCTGGAAGTTCATTTCCTTCATAAACATATCCACATATTTTGCAGACATATTTTTTCTTAATATCTGTATCATTATTTAAACTATCTTCATTTACTGACAAGCTATCTTTTTCAATTTGACAATTAGATATTTTTTCAGCTAATTCTTCTATTTTATTCTCTGATTCAATATTTAATGCTGATTTGATAGTGACAATAGGCTCTAAAAAGAAAATGTTCTTTGATTTTTCAAACATTTCTTTAATTGTCTTGGCAGCCATTGGTGCCCATGATCCGTTTTCAATAATGCCAATATATTTATTTTGAAAATTTCTTTCTATTAGATGATTGATAAACTCTTTCATAAATGGATATATATCAGCATTATATGTTGTTGTTGCAAGAATTATTCTTGAATAGGCGAACGCATCGCTAACGGCCTTAGACATGTCACATCTAGCTAAATCATATGTTTTAATATCTGAAATATTATTTTCTTTTAATTTATTCACTAATAAATCAATTCCCTTTTTGGTGTGTCCATAAACTGATGTGTAACAAATAACTATTCCATCTTTTTCAGCTTCATAGCTTGACCAAATATTGTATAAATTAATGTAATATGCAAGGTTGTCTTTTAATAATGGTCCATGAAGTGGAAGAATCATATTTATTTCAAGTCCGCTTACTTTTTTTAATAAGTTTTGTACTTGTGTTCCATATTTTCCAACTATGCCAATATAATATCTTCTTGCTTCTTCTAGCCAATCTTCATTAATATCTAATGCGCCAAATTTGCCAAATGCATCAGCAGAAAAAAATAATTTATCCGTTTCATCATAAGTCATCATAACTTCTGGCCAATGAACCATAGGTGCTGAAACAAATTTTAGTTTGTGTTTTCCCAAATCTAATTGATCACCATTAGCAATTCTAATCTGTCTTTCCACAAAATCGTTTCCAAAAAAATTCTTCATCATCATAAAAGCTTTATCACTTGCGACAATGAATGCATCCTTATAAATAGATATAAAATTAGCGATGTTTGCGCTATGGTCTGGTTCCATGTGTTGAACAATCAAAAAGTCTGGTTGTCTATCTCCAAGTGCCTTTTGAATGTTATCTAGCCATTCATCAGTGAAATTTTTATCTACAGTGTCTAATACT
This sequence comes from Acholeplasmatales bacterium, assembly GCA_017441525.1. Taxonomy (GTDB): domain Bacteria; phylum Bacillota_I; class Bacilli_A; order Acholeplasmatales; family Anaeroplasmataceae; genus Anaeroplasma. Next base: position 2,813 of record JAFRXJ010000011.1, read on the forward strand.
GCGATTCTTTCATCAATTATTACATAAGAATTGTACGCCATGCCCTTAGGGACTTTATATTGTCCTTCAAATAAATCAATTTTATGGTCATTAACGCCTACATATTTAATATCATCTAAAATCTCCATTTCAAATCCTCCTACATTATTATAATTGAATATTATCTAATAGATGTGCTTTATGATAGAATTTTCTTATGAATTATTATGATGATATCTTAAACAAAATTAATGAACTTATCAATAATAATGATATTAATAAAGCATTATCTATAGTTGAAGAAGAATTAAGAGCACCATATCTTCCAAAAGATTTTAATGAAAAGCTTTTATCTATTTATGACAACTTTCATAAAAACAATCCATTTATCATGAATGATGAGATGATTGAAGATTTCTTATACTCTACTAATGAAAAACAATTAATCGCAGTTGATCAATTAAATAAAAAGAATTTAAGAGAGTATATTGACCTTTGTAATGAATATCTAACTTCAAAAGGTTTTATTAACGCTAAAGTATTGTTGGTAGATTCTTTGATAAGACAAGAAATAGGTGAAGAAATAAAAATGGATAAGGATGGCTTATTATTTGAATTTATTCCAAAATATCAATTGCCTATTGAAGAATCTGATGGCTATTTAAGTGGCAAAAAGCATTTAAATGATTATTATTTAAAAGAACCTAGTAAGGCAAAGATAGCCCTAGATTTGCTATATAAGGAAATGATTATGAATTTGCCTATCAACATGAATGAAGAAGAAGGGATAGAGATCGCTATCAAGATTATTGATTATATTAATTGCGCTTTTAACAAATAGCAATTTATTGAATTCTACAACATATTTTTCCTAAAAAATTAAGTATTAATATTTGATTTATAAATATTTGAGGATATTTAAAACAATTTAATAATAATAAAATAGAGTAATTTACCAACAACTATATGTATTAAGTTACTCTATGGTTTTATATGGCAATTTATTTTATTATTGATTTGCTTATAAAGGATATTTATTTAATTGAAGAAGGAAATATTAATGATCGCAAATGATGAAACGATATATTTATCTATCCTGATGTTTATTTTGGGAGGTCTTTTTGGCGGTTTTATTGATTGTGTATCTTGCGATATGATTGCCAACTTAAATAACAATTATGAAGGGAATTGTTTTGATATTTGTGTTCACAAATTAGGCTTTAAAAGCTTTTTTAATAATATTCTAAAAGTAAAATGTTGTCATTGTCCTAATAAACACAAGATACAACATTTATTAGTTGAAATTATCACTGCAACTTTGTTTGTCTTGATTTTTTTAAAGACAAGAATAATTGATTTGACATTTTTGGAAAGAATTTTTTTAGTGGGCATTTTGATTGGCTTATCTTTAGTGGATATTAATTGTTACATTATTCCAAATGAATATATTATTGTTGGTGTAATTAATTGGCTTATTTTTTCATTAATTAGAATGGATTGGCATTTAATGCTTGAAGGAATA
>JAFRXJ010000012.1 GCA_017441525.1 Acholeplasmatales bacterium
AAATCTATAACTACTTGTTTTACCTTTTGGTCTTCCCATAATTTCACCTCCTCGATTCTTCCTAGGAAGAAGTATATTAATTATAAAAGAAAAAATGTTAATAAACACTTTTTTTGTGTCTACTAACATTTTATCAATTCAGCTATAGTTCTTCTATTTTACATATTCATCTCTTAATTTAATAACCTTATCCTTTAATTTGGCACTGATTTCTGATAAGGTTTCTTCAGTAGGCTTTTTACCATTTAAATTAATATCATATCTTTCACCACATATTAATTTAAATCTTTCAGATGCCTTTTGTCTTTTCTTAATATAGATTGGATAAATTGGTACATTAGCTTTATAAGCTAATAATACTGAACCATTTTTAAATTCATCTTTATCTTCTCTATCAATATGACCAGGTCCAAATATAACAACGATATGACCAGCCTTTAAGACATCTAATATCTCTTGGTATGCTTTAACATCATTTATATTTCTATCTACTCTTATACATCCTAAGCTCTTTAATAGCTTACTTCTTTGTGGGTGTCCATCAAATAATATTTCTGCAGTAACAATATAGATTCTTCTTCTATGATAAGCATTTAAACAAAGTAATGGGTCGGCAAATGATGTGTGATTTGATATTACAACTGCCCCGCCCTTTATCTTTAGATTCTTTTTCTTCTTACCCTTGTTTATAACCTTTACTCTAAACCAAACATTCATTATAAAGGCAAGAAGTCTTCCTAAATCTCTAAACCAATATCTAAGTCTTATTCCATGAGGATGCATATCCTTATTTTTTTCTTCCTTACAGATTTTAGATAATTCTAATATTTTATTTCTAACAATATTATTTAATCTATCTATTTCTTCCTTAGAAGGATTTAGATTTGTACAATATTGTCTTAAATAAATCTTCTTTCCAATAACCATTCTAGTTCTTTTAAATAATTTATAAGTACCATCAGTATATACTGGAATAATTGGTTTATTTGATCTTAAGGCGATTAAAACATAGGTTGGATGAAATGGTAATAAACCATTTCCTGTATTAACTTTTCCTTCAGGATAAACAGCTAATAGCTTATTTTTTTCTAATAAATCGACAGATTTATTGATAAATCCAAAATCATAATTTCTTCTATCAATCTTTATACCACCCATAATCTTGGTTAAAGATGATACCATAAAGCCATGAGAGAAAATCATTTCACTCATAAGACATAATAATCTATGAAATGGAAATACGAAAATTAAGCACATAAAATCCTTAAGGCTTCGGTGGTTAGATATAACCATTGCCCCACCTTTAACAAATCTAGATGTATCATGCTTGTCCTCATAATATATTCTCTTCTTAAAGAATATAAATTGGGCAGGCCATGCTAGAAGATAGCCTATAATATATAAAATTATCATAATGATAATATCCTTTCAATCTCTCTAGCAATTTCTATAGGTGTATGGATTGCGTTATCCTCGTAATCTACATTAATATCAAATTTTTCTACTAAACTAGATACTAAATCAAAATAATCCAAAGATGTTCCATTTAGGTCAAAGAAGAAATCAGATGTATCATTAATATCTTCTACCTTAATACCTAATGTTTCAGCCATTAATTCTTTAACAGCTAATAATATCTTTTGATCTACTTCTCCAGTTTTAACATTATTAATTTGTTCAAATGTTTTTAGCTTAACCTTATTCTCTTTAATCTTAGCCTTTAGATATTGTCTTGATACCTTAATAGAATTAGGGTTTTTAATCATATCATATGTAAAATATATTTTAGAAATTCGACAAGACATATCTAATTTATTATTTAATTCATTAGCTTCATTATAAATGCTTTCTAATACATTTTCAGGTGTAGTATCTGATATTTCTATTACTAATGATAAATTATTATTAATATCTAAAATAGATAAATTATTAACATTATTTAAATCAAATTCTCTTTCGATAACATCAGGATTAACATTTTCACCATTTATACCAATAAATAGGTCGTCTCTTCTACCATCAATATAATATTTTCCATCTTTTTCATGGACTAAATCACATGTATCAAACCATTCATCATCTTTAAAGTTATATGTTACTCCATCTATCATCATCTTGTGAGATAATGATTTACCTCTAACATATAATCCATTATTTTCTATTTTATATTCAACAGAACTAAAATTATGACCAATATTATTATTTAATCTATCATCAATTCCACCAAGTGTAACAGATGTAATACCAATTTCTGACATGCCATATCCATTATATAGTGGATATCCTAATGAATTAATTAAATATAATGTTGAATCTTTAATATAAGATCCACCACTAATACAGAATAAAACAGAATCACCAAATAATTTAGAATTAACCTGTTTCATTAGCTTATTAGCATATCTTATACCCTTATTAGGAAATCTTCTTTGTAGCTTAATAGACAATTTTTGACCCTTTTCAAATTTCTGTCTTGTCTTTTCATCTTGGTTTTTAATTTCAGCTAATATCTTTCTTTCAATTGTATTCCAGAAAATAGGTACTGCAAAAATATGAGTTACCTTATGTAATTTAATAGTATTTAAAATTGAATCACTAGAATAATCATTCAAAAATACCATACATCTACCAAAATAAGAGAACCAGATGAATGTAGCCATAAATCCAAAGATATGATATAAAGGTAAGAATACTAATTGTTTTAAATATCCTTTATAATGCTTCTTTACTTGTTTATTATTTTTTAATACTTCTTCTACATTTAATATTTGATTAGATATTTCTTGGCCATTATAAAATACAATCTTTTCTTTCATTGTAGTCGCACTTGTAGATAGGGCCATTTCATTTCCAAATGTAAATTTATAATTAGCTTCACATTTTAAATTTAATGAATCTAATGATATAAATTTAGCATCATATTCTAAATCCTTAGTACCAATTGTATATCCCACATTTAAGCTTCTAATTAATGAATCAGCAAAAGATTTAGGGTGTCTTAAATTAATTAAAAATGGCTTATTTCCACTTTTTAATATACCAAAGAAAATATATATCCATTCAATTGAATTATCTTCAGCAATACCTATATATTGATCCTTTAGTAAAGGATAATTCTTATTTAAGGAATAAGCTATATCATTAATTCTTTCATCTACTTGTTTAAATGTATATTTTGTTATATTATGTCCATCATTAGTTTCAGCAAATATATATTCAGGATTTAAAAACATTCCATTATAGATTGCCTCAAAATCCTTATTACTATTAACTAAATGATTTACTCTAGTATTAACTATCTTCTTTATATTAATCATATAGTGCTCCTTACATCATTAATATATAATTCAATTTCAAAATCCTCTTTGGCTGAAATTACAATCATATTATTATTTAACTTAAAGCTTTTATAAATGTAATCTGGATGAATAAATTTTAAATCTATACCACATCCATCCATTTTACCTGCCGCTTCAATCTCCGACCAAATTCTTGTTAAAAATTCATTTTTATTATTTGATTCATTATATAATTTATAATCTTTCTCTTTTAGCATTCTTTTAGATAGCTTTTCCAACTTAGAATCAGGAATAATAGCTTCAATATCAAAGCCATTATTTATTTTAGAAATACTAAAACCATAATAATTATCATTATGAGAAAATGAAATATAATAATCATCTATTATAGGCTTACCATTTATAAAATTAAATGATTCTATATTAGCATTTAATTCATTTAATTTAGTTAGTGCCATATGATAATTAGATTCACTAACTTTTCTTTTAGATAAGTTATTATATTTAGATGTATGTTCTAAGATATTTTTAGTTAGAATAGGATTATCTATTAATTTAGAAATATCATAAATATATAACGAAATAATCATTAATTTATTCCTATAACAAAGTCATAAATCATTTGTTTACCATCTATTACACCAGTTTCGATAAATTCATATTTATCTCTAATATGGCAAGCTAGAGTGTTGGCTTCCTCTTGGCTAATATTATTACCACTAAATATAGAAATAATAGCTTTATCCTCTATTTCATCTATAGAATCTAGGGCTTCTAATATTAATTCATCTCTGTTTAATGATGTCTTAATTATCTTACCATTTAATATAGCAATATAATCTCCACCATTAATTCCAATACCATCTACTACTGATTTTCTAATAGCTCTAGTAATTAATAATGTATCTACGCCTTCAATTCCTTCCTTAATATTTTCAAGGTGATCATCAATTGTTAATTCTTCATCATCTAGGGCTGTCATTTGAAGTCCGAAATAGCATTCAATTACTGATGTAGTCTCAATAATATGAATATGATCATTATTTAATATTTCTTTAGCTTGTTTTGCAGCCATGATAATATTTTTATTATTAGGGAATATTATATATTCTCTTGCTGGATTAGCTTTAATAGCCATAATGAATTCTTCTGTAGATGTATTAAAATTATCATTTGCTAAAATAATAACATCACAGCCAAACTTTTTAAATTCTTCTGCGATACCTTTACCATCTACAACCGCGATAGAACAAATGTTTTTAGTTTTTGTTACTGTCTCATTATGTTCTAGCTGCATATTTTCTATTTTTAATGATATAAATTCACCATATTTTTGAGCTTCATTTAATACATCACCTGGAGTGAATGTATGAACATGAACCTTAACAATTGTTCCATCCTTAAATGCGACAATTGAATTTCCTTTAGTTTCTAAATATTTAATGAATTCATTAATATCGAAATTATTTTGATTTAATTTTTTATTTTGTAGTTGTAATAAGAATTCTGTACAATAACCATATTCAAATTCAGAATCCTCATCAAATAGATTGTTTGCCTTTTGAGGGTTAGATGCTTTAACGATTGTTTGTTGATCTTTTCTAACAACAATTTCATTCTTTAAATATTTTTGCATACCCTTATATATTAATACAAGACCTGCCCCACCAGAATCAATTACATTCGCATCTCTTAATACCTTTAATAAATTAGGGGTATTAGCTAATGCCTTTTCCATTTGATCTATTAATAATTCAAATAATTCTTCAAATGATAAATCTTTATTAATCTTAGAAATAATATGATGTATTCCTTCTCTCGCAACAGTTAGAATTGTTCCTTCTGCAGGATGAATAACTGCCTCATAAGCTGTCTTATAGCTTTGTTCTAAAGCTTCAGCAAACTCTATAACATCTACTTTTTCTTTATCCTTAAAATAAATAAATTGTCCTTTAAATAACTGAGATAAAATAACTCCTGAATTACCCCTAGCTCCTAGTAACATTCCTCTAGCTAAGGTGCTTGCCGCATTTTTTAAGCTTTCGTCATCAGCCATATGAGTAATACCAGATTCTAGTGTTAATCTCATATTTGTTCCTGTATCGCCATCTGGTACTGGGAAAACATTTAAAGCATTTATTCTATTTTCGTCATTTGCTAACATGGCTAAACCATTTGTTAGCATCTTTTTGTATGTAATACCATCTAATTCTTTCATAATAAAACCCCTAAAAACAACACTTCAATTATACCAAATAATAGCTTTATTGTAAATAAAGCATATTAAGTCTCGTTTTTAGTTTTACAAAATATATACATTGTGATACAATTAATTTAGTGTTTTATAACGGGAGGATTTAATATGAAGGACTTTGTTATTATATGTGATGTTACATGTGATTTAAATGAAGAATTAAGAAAAAGATTCAATATTGAATATGTTAAGGGTCATATGACAACACCTGAAGGAAAGGAAATAGAAACAGTACTTGAATGGAAAGATTTCACTCATGATGAATTCTATGCTGATTTAAAGAAGAACCCTAATGGTTATTCTACTTCTCCAGCTTCACCTGAGGAATTCAAGATTGTATTCGAAAAGTATTTAAAGGAAGGTAAGGATATCTTATCATTATCTATCTCTACAGGCTTATCTGGAACTTACAATTTCTCAGTTGCCGCAGCTGAAATGTTAAAGGAATCTTATCCAAAGAGAAAGATTATTTGTATTGACTCATTAAGATTCTCTACAGGATTTGGTTTACTTGCTGTAAGAGCTTCTCTTTTAAGAGAGGAAGGCAAGAGCTTAGACGAAGTTGCTAAATGGGTTGAAGAAAATAAGTGCTGCTTACATGAAGCAGGATTCCTAGATGATTTATCATTTGTTGCTGCAAAGGGTAGATTATCTAAGTCTAAAGCTTTCATGGGTACTTTAATTGGTATTAAGCCTATGGGTGAATTTGATTATAATGGTTTAACTACTATTCTTGGTAAGGTTAAGGGCGATAAGAAAGCAATTGATACTGCTGTTGAATATATGAAGAAAACTATTATTAATCCTGAAGAACAAATTATCTTCATTGCAAATACAAATAGATTAAAACAAGCATTATTATTCAAGGAAAAGATTCAAGCTGAATTAAAACCAAAGGAAATCATTATGACAGATGTATATCCTGCAGATGGTATTAACATTGGACCTGGTCTAATGAATGCTGTATACTTCGGTACTAAGATTAGCGAAGGCTTAGTAAACGAAAAGAAGATTTTTGCTGAAATAACTTCAAAGTAAAAAAATAAAGTGTGTTGAAATTAATCAACACACTTTTTTAATTTATTGTATACTTTTTAATAAAATCCATTATTTCATTACTAACAAAATCTAATTGATAATAAATACTCATCGCATGTAGTGCTTCTGTTTCTATCATCTTTTTAGGCTCGTTAGCATTTTCGAATACTCTTCTTCCATTTTCAATTGGTATTAAATCATCACTTCTACCATGAATAAATAAAATTGGAACATTTATATTCTTAACATTTTCATAGACTTTATCATTTTTAAAGCTAATTCCTTTTAATCTTGCGATAGCTAACAATCCAAAGACTGTTAAATAAGGAATAAATTTCATTTTTCTTTTTAATCCTAGAGTTATCGCATGTTTAGATCTATCTAAAGGACAATCTGCAATAACACATCTGACATTCTTCTCTTCATTTAATGATTTATTTAATAATATAACAGCACTACCCATAGATACGCCATATAAGAATATATTATTTGGCTTATATGTATTATTAACAAATTCAATCCATGAATGAGAATCAATACTTTCTTTAATACCAAATGTAATATCTTTTCCTTCGCTTATTCCATGAGATCTTTCAACTATCATTAATAAATTATAGCCCTTTTCATATAGTTTTTTACCCATTACAGCGAAATTGTTTAATGGAGTAGCTCTATAGCCATGAAACATTATCACAAAATCATTAGATGTATTTTTATAATAATAGCCTTTTAATATTAAATTATCATATGATTTTATTTCTACTATTTCAGGTTTTATGTTATTAAAAAATGAAGTATAATCCCTAACTTCATTTTCAAAATCCTTATATTGAGTTTTAGATAAATCCAAATCCACTAATGGGATTTCCTTATTTCTTCTAATGATTATCTTATAAACAATACAACAATTAATTACATAAACCAATAATAAAAATAAAACTATACCAAGAATTATAAATATCATGGCTCTATCCTTTCATCAATTATTGAATATCATAACCTAATACATGTTTTAACATCTTTAATGCTGCTTCATTTATTGCATCTGTATCTAATTTACCAAAACCACTAAATGACATATTACACTCATCTATTGAACAAATTGCAGTATATCCTTTTTTAGAAGGGCTTACTTCAAAATTAGGTAACGAGAAATTACCATCCATAGCTAATTTTTCAAGTTCCATCATTGCTGTTTCTAGCTTAACATCAACATTAATATTCTTTAATGTCTTAACATAATTGTTTTCTACTAAATATGTATAAGCCTTCTTTGCAGCCTTCATTCTAGCAATTGATTTATTTTCTGCTTCCTCTACAAATGTAAAATCAACATTATCTAAAAATAAATGTAATGTACATTTAAAAGATAAAACTGTATCTGATTCGCCTTGGGCGAAATCATAAATTGGAAGTGGTGCGTTATTTTCAATTGTCCAGTTATGTACTAAAACAACGAAATTACCATTTAAATCACTAAATCCATTATCTAAATAATAATCAATATCTAATATAAATGATAAAACATCATTTATTACTGTCATATTCCAATTAGAATCTAAGGCAACTGCGCCAACGATTGCCTCGAATAATTTACGATCCATATTGAAAAAATCATCACTAGATGGATCTAAATATTTACCTAAACCTAATAATTCAATATTTCTAGCAAAGATATCTTTAGAATATAAATTATTTAATAGGTCATTAAATACTTCATTAGAATTTTTAGTTCTAAACATACCTTTATCATTATAATATCCATAAAATCCTGTTAGGATTTGTGTTAATGAATAATTTATAACTCTTTTACCAATATTTCTTAATGCTTCACTAGAAAATGGAATATTATCATTATCTGTAATCATGAATGCTTGATGAATAAGCATTTTGTTTTTAAACTCATATTGAATTGAAGCTTCTACGTCATTTATATCAATATTTTGCATATTCTTGCCTCCCTATCCCTACTTGGCAGAAATCTTTGTAATTATAACAAAAATAGGGATTTATGTCAAATTATGATAACGTTTAACCCATATAAAAAGCCTAAGATTTTATATATTCTTAGGCTTTTATTATTATGCTAAATTATAGATATTTTCCATTATTCTCTTACCAGTTTCTGTCTTAAAAATCTGGTCATAAGAATATAAGATATTATCTAGAGGTAGATTATCTTCATAATAGTTAGCAATTAAATTTGCTTCTACTACAATTTGGAAATCAATATTATCTATCTTAGAATATGTGTGATGATTTCCAACTATATAACAAATTCTTTCTATTTGTTCATCAGTAAACTCTAATTCTTCTAGCATCTTTCTAGCCTCATCAGGGCCTTCCTTTTCTTGTAACATACCAATAGAGCTATTGTATTTAGCTAGAGCGTTTTTTATACCTATATCATGAACATAAGCTGCTGCCTCAGTTATAAATAACATATCTTTATCAAGATGTTCTTCTTCGCCAATTAGCTTAGCGTAGCTATGAACCTTCATAAAGTGACTTATGTTTTTTGGGTCATTTTTATAATATTCCATCATTTTTAATGCTAAATCATTTAACAAAGACATAAAATACCTCCGTTTTTAATCTATTTAAAAGTTTTGAACTCGAATACCTATAATCATTATATCACAAATTTAAAAAAGAAAAAAAGACTAATTATTGTTTTTAATTAGTCTTAATACTCTTTAAAATATAATAACCTTTATCCTTGTTGATAATTTCACAATTTCCAAATAATGAAATTAATTTCTCTTTTGAGGATGGTGCCCCTTGCTTCTTTTGAATTACAACCCACAATTCTCCACCTTCTACAAGTCTTTCATATGAACCCTCGTATATTTTAAATACGACGTCCTTTCCGGCTCTAATAGGGGGATTTGTGATAATAGATGAGAATTTTTGTTCATTATCTAGGGCATCAAATAAATTTGAATGATAAGCAATAGAATCTGATTTATTCTCTTCTATATTCTTTAATATTAATTCATAAGCACGAGTATTAATCTCACACATTATAGTTTTCTTATTATATAGTTTAGATACAACTATTCCTATTGGACCATATCCAGCTCCCATATCTAGGATTGGAAGATTGATATCATTAGGAATGAATGTTTTTAGCATTACGAATGTGCCATAATCTATATAATTTTTAGAAAATACTCCATCATCTGAATGAAATTTAAATGTATGTTCCTTAAAATTAAATATAAATTCAGTTGGATTTGATTCTAAATTATCTTGATTTTCTGAATAGTAATGTAAATTGTCTTTCATAATGTTTAAAAAAGGACCTAAGTAAATCTTAAGTCCTTCAATTCGTTTATTACTTAACTTCTACAGTTGCACCAGCAGCTTCTAACTTAGCCTTTAATTCATCAGCTTCAGCCTTAGAAACCTTTTCTTTAACTGGTTTTGGTGCGTTGTCAACAAGATCCTTAGCTTCCTTTAATCCTAAGCCTGTTACTTCCTTAACAACTTTGATTACACCTAACTTAGCAGCACCTGCGTTAGTTAAAATTACATCGAATTCAGTCTTTTCAGCAGCAGCTTCTGCAGCACCACCAGCAGCTGGAGCAGCAGCAACAGCAGTTGGGTCGATACCGAATTCTTCCTTCATTGCATCTACTAATTCCTTAATTTCAAGGATAGTCATTTCTTTTAATGATTCAATAAATACTTCTTTAGTTAATTTAGCCATTTTAATTTTTCCTCCGTATATAATCTTTCTCTAAATTTTAATTAGGCTTCTTGTCCTTTTTCTACTAACATATTTAAACCAATTGCTAATTGAGATACTGTACCTAACATACCAGCAGCTAATTGAGTTAATAATGTCTCGTAAGATGGTAATGTTGATAGCTTCTTTAAATCATCAAATGAATAAATGTCGCCATCTACTACACCTTTAACAACTTCTACTTTTGCGTTTTCAGCCTTTGCAGCCTTGAATAATACTTTAGCTGGAGCAACTGCATCACTTGAGAATGCAACTGCAACTGGACCAACAAATGCATCAGAGAAATCATTGTATCCGCACTCGATTGCAGCACGTCTAGTAATATTGTTCTTAATTACTTTGATTTCGCCGCCGTTAGCGCGCATGTCTCTACGTAAGTCTTGGAATTGTTCAACTGTAAGTCCTTGATATTTGAATACAACGACAGAAGCTGAATTTTTAATTCTTTCAACTACTTCTGAAACTTCTTGTTGCTTTTGTGCAATACTTTCTTTCATTCTTACACCTCCGTTAGTTTTTTAAAATGAAAAAATCTTCTTCTACCAAGGTAAAAGAAGATTTAATAGTCAATCTTTGTTTTTCCTCGGTAGGTTATTAAGGGTTTTTCACCCGCCTACTGTCTTCGGCTATTTAATTAGTTGATTGAATTGAAATCAACTTTGATACCAGGGCCCATAGTTGATGCAACTGAAACGTTCTTAACATAAGAACCCTTAATAGTTGAAGGACGAGCCTTAACTAATGCATCATAAACTGTCTTTAAGTTCTCTTTAAGCTTTTCAGCTCCGAAAGATACCTTACCGATAGTCATTTGAATGTTACCAACCTTATCAGGACGGTATTCAACCTTACCTGCTTTAATTTCCTTAATTGCTTTAGCAACATCCATTGTTACTGTACCAGTCTTAGGGTTTGGCATTAATCCCTTAGGTCCTAGAACACGTCCTAGCTTACCTAATTGTCCCATCATATCTGGTGTAGCAACGATTACATCAAAATCGAACCAGCCTTGATTAATCTTGTTAATCATTTCTGCTTCACCTACATAATCAGCGCCTGCTTCTGTAGCTTCTTGTGCCTTAGCACCACGAGCAATAACTAAAACCTTTCTAGTTTTACCTGTACCATTTGGTAATACGATAGCACCACGAATGTTTTGTTCAGCTTTACGTGGATCGATGTTAAGACGGAATGCAACATCTACAGATGCATCAAACTTAGCAGTTGAAGTCTTACAAGCTAATTCTAATGCTTCTAATGCTGAGTAGCTCTTGCTTGAATCTACAAGCTTAGCTGCTTCAACGTATTTTTTTCCTCTCTTCATATTTATCCTCCTAAAATGTGGTCAAGCGGGAATTCCTCCCACAAGTTTTAGGCTGTTTATTAACAACCAAAATTATCCTTCGACAACAATACCCATATTCTTTGCTGTTCCGCAAATAATATTTGTTGCAGCTTCAATGTCATTTGCATTTAAATCTGGCATCTTCATTTCTGCAATCTTTCTAGCTTGATCTCTTGTGATCTTTGCAACAGTATGTTTCTTAGAGTTCTCAGAACCTTTTTGAATACCTGCAGCCTTTAATAATAAATCTGCTGCTGGTGGAGTCTTTACAACGAATGTAAATGAACGATCCTCATAAACTGAGATAATAACTGGTAAAGTATAACCCATTTTATCCTTTGTTGCGTCATTGAACTGTGAACAAAAGCCAGGAATATTTACACCTGCTTGTCCTAGTGCTGGACCTACTGGTGGAGCTGGATTAGCTTTGCCGGCTTGGATTTGTAACTTAACTACTTTTACAACTTTCTTAGCCATAATCATATCCTCCTTCTTTCAATGATGTGGTCTAACAGACTTCCGTGAAGTCCTCCCACTCCCCGCGTATTTGCATACACGTGCTTATACATTATAACAAATAGATATATCTAAGTCAAACAAAATTATTAAAAAATTTTAAAAATATTTTAGGAAAAATTTTCACTATCTAAAAACGAAAAAGCACAGCCTATAAAAAGCCGTGCTTAATATATTATTTATAAGGATTATCCAAGTTTTACAGCAAAGATATATGATTCTCCTGAAGAACGCTTAATTGTATAAGTTCCCTTAGCAAGAGTGTATGTATATGCCTTTACATCTGTAGTCATTGTCATAGTATTTGAACCCATAACAATCTTAGTTCCGCTAGATTTACCCTTAGCATAAATTGTAACCTTAGTAGATGCACTTAAAGTAAATGTAATTGATGCCTTAGAGTCAATCTTTAATGCATAATCTAGTTTAGTTCCATCTAGAGTATAGCTCATTTCCTTATAGCTTCCTGCAACTGTAAATAACTTAGCTGAATCATTTACTTTCTTACCCTTGAATGTTAATAATCCAGAAGCTGTAGTTGCTGTTGAACTTGAACCTGAAGATGAACTACCTGATGAAGAACTTCCGCTTGAAGAAGATCCTGATGAACTAGAACCAGAGCTTGAGCTACCACTTCCACTTGATGAAGATGAACCACCAATTGTTGATTCAGTTACATTTAAGCTGCTGTTTGTAGCATATGTAGTAGTTTGATATGATTGAAGCTTAGTTGAATATCCATCAATTGCACTTCTTAAGCCTGGAATAACACTGTAGTTAGTGTCTTCTGTAGAATTATTGAAAGTCCATTTTAAATCACCGCCGTCAACACGTCCAGCATAAGCCTTAATTGTACTTACTGCTGCATCTGGTGTTTGAGCTGTATATGAGTACATAATACTTGAATTAGTATCAAAGTTAGAGTATGTTGTACCACCAGAAACTGTCTTATAAGATGAAGGTACAGTTTCGTTTCTGCTTGAAGCTAAATAAGCATCAAATGATTTTGAGTTAGCTGATGCTGTAGCACCTTGTGTACCAGCACCTGCATTTGCATAAATTAATCCTGATGCACCTGAAATCTTATTATTGTATGCCTTAATCATACCACCAGTTTCAGATGAGAAAGTTCCTTGACCTTGAGCATCTGTACCTTGTAATGAAGATAACATTGGGTTCTTACAATTTCTGAAGTAATTTGCTTCAGAGAAAATAGAACATCCTGTAGTTGCACCAATACCATATTTTGCATTTCCATCAAAATAGTTGTTATAAACATGGATAGCTGTAGATTTTCTTACTCTTGGATGACGTGAATCTGAATGGTCATACCAGTTATGATGATAAGAAACATAATCTACTACATCACCATTACTATTTAATGTAGTCTTACCACAATCCCAGAAGTGATTGTAAGATAATGTTGCATATAAAGTTCCCTTTATATCTAGAGCACCATCGCCTTTTGCATGGTCGCCTGAGCCTGCTGCACCATAGAAGAAATCGCAGTCATGTACCCAAATATTATAGTTACCTGTATCGATAGAAACATTATCATCCATCTTAGTCATGAATCCTAAATTTCTAACTTCTACATTTGAACTATTTCTAATTAAGAAACCATATCCATAAACTGTTGCATCATCACCAATACCTTCAAATGTCATATTCATCATTGAGCCGGCTGCTTTTCCTTTAACTTGAAGTCCTTCTGATGATGATCCTAAAGAATCTAGATCTGAAGCTTTTACTTGACCAATAAATCTAAATGCTACTGGAGTCTTATCGTAACCTTTTTGATAAGCTGTAATAATAGATTGAAGTCCTGTAAATGTCTTCTTTGTTCCTTTTGAATCGGTTACTACTTCTGTGCTAATTGTCTTAGCTGTTTTTGATGTGACATAGAATACCTTTGCGCCTGATTTCAATGTTCCATCTGCATTGTATGCACCTGAAGCATCTCCATTTGAATTCTTGTCATTCTTCTTGAATGCAAAACCTGTTCTGTCATAGCTTACTACATCAATATTTGTAACTAATGCACATTGCTTTGCGTTTGTTGTCTCAGAACCATTGATTACTGGAATAATCTTTAAAGAATATGATCCTGCAGAAAGTCCAACTGCGTCTACTCTATAATAACCAGAATAAGTTCTGATTAATTGAGTATCAAGCTTAACATAGCTTCCGCTTCCTTTCTTCACATAAGCGTTATAACCAGTTGCTCCACTTACGCCTGTAAAAGTTGCGTATAATGATTCTTGGTCTCCTTTAACGCTCTTGATTTTAACGCCTGAGTTTGTTGTTACTGAAGCTGCATCTAACTCAATTGAATTAGCTTTTTGAGCTCCAACTCCTGATAGCTTAATTGTTGTGATTGCAGAAGCTGCTACCAAGCCTGTAATCGCTAGTACTGCTGATACTTTTTTAATTTTCATTTTGTCCTCCCCATATTAATTTAAAGTACCTTTTCCCATACGTTTGTATTATATTATAAAACGCTTTCATTGTAAACGCTTTCTTTTAATTTTTTTAATATTTTTTACTTTTTAAAATTTTTAGTAATAAATCTTACTTTTTGATGTTTTTTTAGCATTAAAAAAGCAAGGCCAAACGCCTTGCCAAATAATGTATTAATTACTTTCTTCTCTTCTTTGATCAGTTATATTATCTATTGCGATAACTAAAGCTAGGAAGAATGGAATATCTTCAACATTATCATCTATTGTTAAAACAAATGAATCACGAAGACTTATTCTTCTTGCTACATGTCCAATTTCTTTTCCATCTAGTAATATATGATAATTAAAGCCTAAAATATTACCTGTAATCTCAACCTTACCATATTTACAATCAATAAAATATCTATCATGTACTGAAAAGAATTTTCTTCTAATAGTTGCAGCTATAGTATTATCAGGATTTATAACAAATGCTTTGTGAACAAAGAAAGTCCAGAACTTATTTCTTACAATATATAAATTCTTGTCATCTAAATCATTAATAAATTTCTTTCTAGTAAAAGTCCAAAATTTTCCTCTTACCTTAAATTTATTATTACCATCTACATCTTTTATTTCTGATGAACCTCTAAGTGAAATCCATTTATTTCTAATACATAATTCCATGATATACTCCTTTTAAAAAAGCCTACTCAACATAGGCTTTATTTATTAAATCTTTTTCATCTTAACCTTACCAGTTAAAGATTTAGAGAATCTTGCTGCTGCTTCTTTGGCTTCCTCGTTACCATTTTGTGCTGATAGACGATACCAAGTGAATGCTGAATCAAGGTCAATTTGTGATACACCAATACCTTTTTCTAGACAGTCACCTAAACGATACATTGCATATGCATCTCCAAGCTCGGCAGCCTTTGTCCACCAGTTCTTTGCTGTAACTAAATCTCTATCGATTTGGTTATCAGATGGATCTGTTAAGTTTTCAGCTAAGTGAATCATGGCATCAACATTTCCACCTTGAGCAGCCTTTGTCCACCATTCAATAGCTAAAAGGTCGTTTTTAACAATACCATCACCTAAGTGGTAACATTCAGCTAAGGCATTTTGAGCTGTAGGATTTCCGCCCTTTGCAGCTTGATCATATAATTCAATTGCTCGCTTCATATCAAGTCTTACACCATCACCTAGTGCATATCTCTTACCTAATTTAAATTGAGCATTACCATTTCCATTATTTGCAGCTTCTTCATAATAGTGAATTGCTAGAGGAACAGATTGTAGTGCACCCTTGCCTTCAGCATAGCAGTCTGCTATTCTTTCTTGGCAATATGGATCACCATTTTCAGCTCCTGCAAGGAATAAAGTTGCAGCACCCTTCATTTTTCCTAATATTTCATAACAAATACCAGCTTCTCTTTGGGCATCAACAATACCAGCCTTTGCAGCATGGACTAACCATTGTGCAGCTCTTGGGATATCCTTTGAGATACCTTCACCCTTTTCATAAGCTAGACCTAAATAATATTGGCTTAGTGGGTGGGCATATTTTGCAGCTTCAGTGAACCATGCAACGGCTTGAACTGAATCTTGTCCGATTCCTTTTCCTTCAAGATAACATAAACCAACCATGTATGAAGCTTCAGAAACCTTATTAGTTGCTGCAGTCATATATAATTGGAATGCTCTTCTAATATCCTTTTCTAAGCCTTTTCCATAATATAACATATCAGCTAAATAATAGCATGCTGAATAATTTAATTGATCATTTTTTACAACCATTTCAAAAAGAGGAGCTGCTTCTTTGAATTTTTCTTCACCATAAAGCTCAACTGCTCTTTTATAAACACCTTTATATTGGTTAATGACATATTCTGGCATAAACTTATACCTCCGAAACGTATCTTATAGTATTATTTTACATTAATTAAGGTTCTAATACAATCGAGTAGAGTAGAAAAATAAATATTTTTTCATATTTATTCTCCATCCCCTCTCACACCACCACATCGTGCCGTTCGGCAATGGGCGGTTCAATTTATAAGTTTAATTTCAAACTAAATAATAATCTAAGGCGAAGAC